>JAJYAW010000200.1 GCA_021779335.1 Myxococcales bacterium
GTTGCCCCCGCCGGCCAGCACCACGAAGCGGGCCGCGGGCCCGGCCAGCGCCGTGGCCGCCTCGGCGACCGCGGCGCCGGCGCGGCTCATGAGCTCCCGCGAGGGGATCCCCAGCCCCTCGACGGCGGCCCGGTCGATGGCCCGCATCTCGGCGGCGCCCACCAGCCTCATGCGCCCTCCAGCACCACCGTGGCAGCGGCCACGCCGCCGTCGTGGGTGAGCGTGAGGTGCACCCGGCTCACGCCGCGCACCTCGGCGGCCTGCGCGGCCGCGCCGTGGAGCGCCAGGGCGGGGGCGGAGGCGGGCGGGCGGAGCACCTCGAAGTCGAGCCAGCGCGCGCCGGGCACCACCGAGAGCGCCTTGTAGCCGGCCTCCTTGGCGGCGAAGCGGGCGGCGTACCCGGCCGCGCGATCCCGCCGGCCCTCGCAGGCGGCCCGCTCGCCCGGCGTGAAGACGCGCGCCAGGAAGCGCTCGGCCAGGCGCGGCGGTCCGTCCAGGATGCGGGCGATGCGCCCGACCTCCACCAGGTCCATGCCGAGCCCCAGGATCACGGCCGCGCCTGGCGCAGCAGCGCCTTCATCTCGCGGACGGCCCGCTCCATGCCGACCAGCACCGCGTGGGCCACGATGGCGTGGCCGATGTTGAGCTCCTCGACCTCGACGATGGCGGCCACCGGCAGCACGTTCTGGTAGTTGAGGCCGTGGCCGGCCGCCACCTTGAGGCCGAGCTTGGCGGCCGCCTTGCACGCGTCGAGGAGGCGGCCGAGCTCCCGCCGCCGGTCGGGGGCCAGCCGGGCGTCGCAGTAGCGGCCGGTGTGCAGCTCCACCGCCTGGGCCTCGGCCCGGTGGGCTGCCTTCACCTGGTCCAGGTCGGGGTCGATGAAGAGCGACACCTCGATCTCGGCGTCGCGCAGGGTCTTGACCGCCTTGCGGACCGCCTCGCGCCCGCTCACCACGTCCAGGCCGCCCTCGGTGGTCAGCTCCTCGCGCCGCTCCGGCACGAGCGTGACCATGTCCGGCTTCACCTCGAAGGCGATGCGCAGCATCTCCTGCGCCACCGCCATCTCCAGGTTGAGCCGGGTGGTGACCGTCCGGCGCAGCACCTGCAGGTCGCGGTCCTGGATGTGGCGGCGGTCCTCCCGCAGGTGGATGGTGATCTGGTCGGCGCCGGCCAGCTCCGCCATGACGGCGGCGGCGACCGGATCGGGGTAGACGGCGCGGCGCACCTGGCGCAGCGTGGCGACGTGGTCGACGTTGACTCCCAGGCGTGCGGGCATGGCGCCAGTCTACCCGATCGCCTTGCGGATCTCGGCGGCGATGGCCTCGGCGTGGCCCTGGACGGCCCGGGCCTCCGGCCCCTCCACCAGCACCCGCAGCTTGTTCTCCGTGCCCGAGGCGCGCACCAGCACCCGCCCCTCCTTGCCGAGCGACCGCTCCACCGCCGCGACGGCCCTGGCCACCGCCGGCAGCTCGGCGACCGAGCGCTTCTCCCGCACCGGCACGTTGATGAGCACCTGCGGCATGGGCGTGAAGCAGGTGGCCAGCTCGGAGAGCGGCCTCCCCTCGCGCACCATGACCGCCAGCACGTTGAGCGCGGCCGCCACGCCGTCGCCGGTGGTGACGTGGTCCAGGAAGATGAGGTGCCCCGACTGCTCGCCGCCGAAGGTGAAGCCGTGGGTCCGCATGGCGTCCACCACGGCGCGATCGCCCACCGCGGTCCGCAGCACCTTGCCCCCCACCGGCCGGAGCGACCGCTCCAGCCCCAGGTTCGACATGACCGTGGCCACCAGGGTCTTGCCGGGCAGCTCGCCGCGCGCCAGCAGGGCGCGTCCCACCACCGCCATGATGGCGTCGCCGTCCACGATGCGGCCGCGCTCGTCGGCCAGGATGACGCGATCGGCGTCGCCGTCGAGGGCCATGCCGAGGTGGGCCTTGTGGCGCAGGATGGCCTTGGCCATCCCCTCCGGGTGGACCGCCCCGCAGCCGTGGTTGATGTTCATCCCGTCCGGCTTGACGTTGAGGGCCACCACCTTGGCGCCCAGCTCCTCCAGCACCGCCGGCGCCACGTGGTAGGCGGCGCCGTGCCCGCAGTCCACCACCACCGTGACGCCGTCCAGCGTCAGCTCCCGGGGGAAGAGCGACTTCAGGAAGACCACGTAGCGGCCGATGGCGTCGTCCACCCGCTTGGCCTTGCCGATGCGGGTGGCGGTGGGGCGCAGCGCCAGGAACTCGTCGGCGCCCTGCCCGCCGGCGTGGCCGTCCAGCACCAGCCGCTCGATGCGGAGCTCGGTCTCGTCGGGCAGCTTGAAGCCGTCGCGCGCGAAGAACTTGATGCCGTTGTCCTGGTACGGGTTGTGGCTGGCGCTGATGACGACGCCGGCGTCGGCGCGCATCGAGTGGGTCAGGAACGCGATCCCCGGCGTGGGGAGCGGCCCGGTCAGCATGACGTCCACCCCCATGGAGCAGATGCCCGAGGCGATGGCCTGCTCCAGCATGTAGCCGGAGAGGCGGGTGTCCTTGCCGATGACGATGCGGTGCCGGTGCGGGCCGGCGCGCATGACGTAGGCCAGGGCCCGGCCGAGCTGGAGCGCCATCTCGGCGGTCATGGGGTGGACGTTGGCCACGCCGCGCACGCCGTCGGTCCCGAAGAGGCGGCGCGGGGCGTCCGCCGTGCTGGGGGGCTTGACGGGCCTGGTGGTCGAGGCTGGCGCTGCGGGCGTGGTCTTCTTCGGGCGGGCGGCCATGGCCGCCGCAATCTACCGCAGGATGGCCGCCTGGCGCAGCGCCGCCGCCACCTGGGCCGCCTGTCGCGCCGCCGCCACGTCGTGGACCCGCACCAGCTCGACGCCGGCCAGCACGCAGGCCGTCACGGCCGCCAGCGTGCCGGGGAGCCGGTCCTCGACCGGCGCCCCGGTCAGGTGGCCGATGAACCGCTTGCGCGACGGCCCCACCAGGAGGGGCCGCCCCAGGGCGCGCAGCTCCCCCACCCGCGCCAGCAGCTCGACGCTCTGCCCCGGCGTCTTGGCGAAGCCGAGCCCCGGATCGAGGATGATGCGCTCCTCCGCGACGCCGGCCGCCACGGCCCGCGCCAGGGCCTGGCGGAGCTCGGCCGCGACCTCGGCCAGGAGGTCCCGGTAGACGGCCAGGTCCTGCATCGTCGCCGGCGTGCCGCGCGTGTGCATCAGGACCACCGGCGCGCCGGCGTCCGCCACGACCCGGGCCAGCGCCGGGTCCGCCAGGCCGTGGACGTCGTTGACGAGGTCGGCGCCGGCCTCCAGCGCGGCGCGGGCCACCTCCGCCTTGCTGGTGTCGATGGAGATCGGCAGCGCGAAGCCGCGGGCGCGGAGCCGCGCCACCACCGGCACCACCCGGCGCCGCTCCTCGACCGCGTCCACCGGGGCCGCGCCGGGGCGCGTCGACTCCCCGCCCAGGTCGACGAGATCCGCCCCCTCCTCGGCCAGGCGCTCCGCCTGCGCCGCCGCCGCGTCCGGGGAGAGGAACCGGCCGCCGTCGGAGAAGGAGTCGGGCGTGGCGTTCACCACCCCCATGACGAAGGGGCCAGGCCCCTCGAAGAGCCTGGCCCCGATGCGGAGTCGCATGCGCTCGACCGCCCGGTGCGGGGCGAGGGGCTAGGCCTTGCCGGGCGCCGGGACGCCCGGCACCGGCTCCACCGCGGCGGCCTTCTTCTTCTCGGCCACCACGGTGGTGACCATGGGCTTCTGCGGCGGCGGCCGGGTCATCGTGCCGCCGTCCATGATGACCTGGATGTCGGCGGTGTCGATGGTCTCGTACTCCATGAGCGCGTCGGCGATGCGGCCCAGCTGGTCGCGGTGGTCGACCAGGACCTTCTTGGCCTTCTCGTACTGCTCGGTCACGATCCGCTTGATCTCGGAGTCGATGTCCCGCTGCGTCTCGGAGGAGAACGCCTGGACGGTGGACATCTCGCGCCCCAGGAAGACCTCCCCCTCCTTCTTGCCGTAGGAGAGCGGCCCCAGCTTCTCGCTCATGCCCCACTCGCAGACCATGGCCCGGGCCAGCTCGGTGGCCCGCTCGATGTCGTTGCCGGCGCCGGTGCTGCGCTCGCCGAAGGTGACCTCCTCCGCCAGGCGGCCGCCCATGAGGATGGCGATCTGGTTCAGGGCGAACTGCTGGTAGAGGTTGAGCCGGTCCTCGGCCGGGAGCTGCTGCGTCAGCCCCAGGGCGCGCCCGCGCGGGATGATGGTCACCTTGTGCACCGGGTCGGTGCCGGGGAGGATCCAGGCCACCAGCGCGTGGCCGGCCTCGTGCACCGCGGTGTTCCGCTTCTCCTTGTCCGAGATGACCATGGAGCGCCGCTCGCTCCCCATGAGGACCTTGTCCTTGGCGTACTCGAAGTCGGGGCCGGTGACCTTCTCCTGGTTGCGGCGGGCCGCGAAGAGGGCCGCCTCGTTGACCAGGTTCTCGATGTCGGCGCCCGAGAAGCCCGGCGTGCCCTTGGCGATGGCCAGCAGGTCCACGTTGGGGTCCATGGGGACCTTCTTGGTGTGGACCTTGAAGATGCCGAGCCGGCCGTTCACGTCGGGGCGGGGCACCACGATGCGCCGGTCGAAGCGCCCCGGGCGCAGCAGGGCCGGATCGAGCACGTCGGGCCGGTTGGTGGCGGCCACCAGGATGACGCCCTCGTTCGACTCGAAGCCGTCCATCTCGACGAGGAGCTGGTTGAGGGTCTGCTCGCGCTCGTCGTGGCCGCCGCCCAGGCCGGCGCCGCGGTGGCGCCCCACCGCGTCGATCTCGTCGATGAAGATGATGCAGGGGGCGTTCTTCTTGCCCTGCTCGAAGAGGTCGCGCACGCGGCTGGCGCCCACGCCCACGAACATCTCCACGAAGTCGGAGCCGGAGATGGAGAAGAACGGCACGCCGGCCTCGCCCGCCACGGCGCGGGCCAGCAGCGTCTTGCCCGTGCCCGGGGGGCCCATGAGGAGCACGCCCTTGGGGATGCGGCCGCCCAGGCGGGTGAACTTCTTGGGGTCCTTGAGGAAGGAGATGATCTCCTCCAGCTCGTCCTTCGACTCGTCGATGCCGGCCACGTCGGCGAAGGTGATCTTGTTGTGGTGCTCGGTCATGAGCTTGGCGCGCGACTTGCCGAAGCTCATGGCCTTGCCGCCGCCCGACTGGAGCTGGCGCATGAAGAAGAAGAAGAGCAGGAAGATGAAGACCAGCGGCAGCCACTGCAGCGCCACCTGGATCCAGAGCGAGGCCTGCTCCGGCTTGTCGTACGTCACCTCCACCCCGTTCTTGCGCAGGGTGTCCTGGATGGTGGCGGCCAGGTCCGGCGGGCCGGTGGTGGTGAAGTCCTTGCCGTCGTCGGTGCGGCCCGTGTACTCGGTGTCCTTGATGGTGACGCTCTGGACCTGCTTCTCCTCGACCTTCTTCATGAAGGCGGACCACTTGTAGGTCACGACCTGGGTCTGCTTCTGGTCGAAGACCCTCCACAGCGCGAAGAACATCACGAGGAGGAAGACCCACAGCAGGGCGGTCTTGTAGGACTGTTTCAAGGCTTCGGACCTCTTCAGGGAGGGGTGACGGCTCGGCCCCGTTTATAGCAGTCCCCCGCCTGGCGCGCAGCACGCCGTCACGGCGCGGCGCTCAGGCGCACCTCGAGCCCCTCCGGCAGCCCCTCGGCGCGCGCGCCCAGCTCGGGGATGGCCAGCACCTCCCCGTCGCTCCCGGCCAGCAGCAGCAGCCGGTCGCGCCGCGCCCGGGCCACCTTGTGGTCGATGAGCCAGGCCTTCAGGGTCTTGCTGCCGCGCCCGCGGGCCGGGCGGAAGCGGTCGCCCGGGCGGCGCGTCCGAAGCCAGACCGGCCAGCGGCCGGCCAGGTCCGGGGGCGCCACCACCTCGGCCACCAGCCCGAGCGCAGCCACGTGATACCGCCCGGGGCCCGTCACCTCCACGGGCTGGACCGGCGCCGCGCCGCGG
>JAJYAW010000201.1 GCA_021779335.1 Myxococcales bacterium
ACCGGGCCGCGCGTCGAGGGTGGCGTGGAGGCCGGCCGCTCGGCCATGGGGGCCGGGCCGGCCACGCCGGGCGCGGCGCCGCGGCGCTCGCGGCCGGAGACGAGCCGGTCCACCAGCGCCCGCGACGCCTCGTCGAGCGCGGTGAACTGCACGCCCATGCCGGGCGCCTTGGGCGGGTGGGCGGAGAGGTCCTCGCCCTGGACCCAGCGCACCACGCCCTGCCCCTTGATGACCGGCTCTCCGGAGGCGAGCCGGAGCTCGAGGTCGAGCGGCGTGCCCACCGGCTTGGGCTGGCGGGTGCGCAGGAAGACGCCGCCGCGCGAGACGTTGACGGCGAAGCGCTGGGCGAACTCCTCGACCGAGCCGTAGGCCAGGCGGACCACCAGGCCCACGGGGGTGCGCGGGGCCGAGCGCCTGTTGTCTGGAGGACCCTCCACCGGGCGTCGATTATCCTCGTCGCGACGCCGGGTTGGCAACCGGAAAGGACCGTTCTTTCGAGGATCTGGGCGCGCCTTGACCTCGCCGGAGAGGTGCGATATCCGTCCGCATGCTCAACCGTGACGACCTCAAGCTGGCGCTGACGTTCGACGACGTCCTGCTGCTCCCGGCCGAGTCGGACGTGCTGCCCAAGTCGGTCGAGACCGCGACCCGGCTCACCCGGAACATCAGCATCAACGTCCCCATCGTCTCGGCGGCCATGGACACGGTCACCGAGGCCCGCATGGCCATCGCCATGGCGGCCAGCGGCGGCCTGGGCTTCATCCACAAGAACCTCACCGTGGAGGAGCAGGCCGCCGAGGTCCACAAGGTGAAGAAGTACGAGTCCGCGGTGGTGGGCGACCCCATCACCATCGAGCCGGAGGCCAAGCTCTCGGCCGCCGTCGCGCTCATGCGGGAGAACGGCATCAGCGGCATCCCGGTGACGCAGCGGGGGCGGCTGGTCGGCATCCTCACCAACCGCGACCTGCGCTTCGAGAAGAACCTGGACCAGACCGTCTCGGCCGTCATGACCACCAAGCTGGTCACGGCGCGCGAGGGGGTCACCATCGAGGACGCCAAGGTGCTGCTGCACCGGCACCGCATCGAGAAGCTGCTGGTGGTCAACGAGGGCTTCGAGCTGCGCGGCCTCATCACCATCAAGGACATCGAGAAGGTCCAGCAGCACCCCAACGCCGCCAAGGACCGGCTGGGCCGGCTGCTCTGCGGCGCCGCGGTGGGCGTGGGGCCCGACCGCGAGGCGCGCATCCAGGCGCTGCTCAAGGCGGGCGCCGACGTCATCGCCATCGACACCGCGCACGGCCACAGCCGGGGCGTGGTGGACGCGGTGCGCGCCACCAAGGCCAACTTCAAGGGGATCGAGCTGGTGGCCGGCAACGTGGCCACCTTCGAGGCGGCCGAGGACCTGTGCAAGGCGGGCGTGGACGCGGTGAAGTGCGGCATCGGCCCCGGCTCCATCTGCACCACCCGCGTGGTGGCCGGCGTGGGCGTGCCGCAGATCACGGCGGTGGACGAGTGCGTCAAGGCGGCCGAGCGGCACGGCGTCCCGGTCATCTCCGACGGCGGCGTCAAGTACTCGGGCGACCTGGTGAAGGCCCTGGCGGCCGGCGCCTCCAGCGTCATGATCGGCTCGCTGCTGGCCGGCACCGAGGAGGCCCCCGGCGACGTCATCCTCTACCAGGGGCGCAGCTACAAGTCGTACCGGGGCATGGGCTCGCTGGGCGCCATGAAGAAGGGGTCGAAGGACCGCTACTTCCAGGCCGACACCGCCGACCCCGACAAGCTGGTCCCCGAGGGGATCGAGGGGCGGGTGCCCTACAAGGGCTCCATCGAGATGACCCTCTTCCAGCTGGTGGGCGGCCTGCGCAGCGGCATGGGCTACCTGGGCTGCCGCAGCATCCCCGAGCTGCGCCAGAAGCCCCGCTTCGTCCAGATCTCCAGCTCCGGCCTGCGCGAGAGCCACGTCCACGACGTGATCATCACGCAGGAGGCGCCCAACTACCGGGTCGACTGAGCGCATGGACCTCCACCAGGACAAGCTCCTCATCCTCGACTTCGGGTCGCAGTACACCCAGCTCATCGCCCGCCGCCTGCGCGAGCTGGGCGTCTACTGCGAGATCCACCCCTGCACCATGAAGGGCGAGGCGGTGCGGGCCTTCGGCGCCCGCGGCGTCATCCTCTCCGGCGGGCCCGCCTCGGTGACCGCCGAGGGCAGCCCGCGCCCCGACGGCGTGGTCTTCGAGCTCGGCGTGCCGGTGCTGGGCATCTGCTACGGCCTGCAGCTCATGGCCCACACGCTGGGCGGCCGGGTCGGCCGGAGCCACCACCGCGAGTTCGGCCCGGCCACGGTGGACGTGAAGCACTCCTCCGCGCTCTTCTCGGGGCTGCCCGACCGGATCGACGTCTGGATGTCCCACGGCGACGGCGTCGAGGCCATCCCGCCCGGCTTCGAGCCGGTGGCCTCCACCCCCAGCGCCCCCTTCGCGGCCGTCGAGGACCGCCGGCGCCGCTTCTTCGCGGTCCAGTTCCACCCCGAGGTGGTCCACACGCCCCAGGGCAAGGACCTGCTCTGGAACTTCGCCCACCACGTCTGCGGCTGCGCCGGCAGCTGGTCGATGCGCGGCTACGTGGACGTGGCCATCGAGCAGATCCGCGCCCAGGTGAAGGACGGCACGGTCATCTGCGCCCTCTCCGGCGGGGTCGACTCGGCGGTGGCGGCGCTGCTGGTGCACCGGGCCGTGGGGGACCGGCTGCGCTGCATCTTCGTCGACAACGGCGTGCTGCGGCAGGGCGAGCGCGCCCAGGTGGAGGAGGTCTTCGGGGGGATGTTCCACCTGCCGCTGGTCACCGTGGACGCCTCGCGGCGCTTCCTGGACGGGCTGGCCGGGGTCACCGACCCGGAGCAGAAGCGCAAGCTCATCGGGCGCGAGTTCATCGCGGTGTTCGAGGAGGAGGTGGAGAGGCTGGCCGCCCACGGCGCGCGCGCCCAGTTCCTGGTGCAGGGCACCCTCTACCCGGACGTCATCGAGTCGGTCAGCTTCAAGGGGCCGAGCGCCACCATCAAGAGCCACCACAACGTGGGCGGCCTCCCCGAGAGGATGAAGCTGGCCCTGGTGGAGCCGCTGCGCGAGCTCTTCAAGGACGAGGTGCGGCGGCTCGGGCTGGAGCTCGGCCTGCCGCCCCACATCGTGCAGCGCCAGCCCTTCCCCGGGCCGGGCCTGGCCATCCGGGTGCTCGGCGAGGTGACCGAGGAGCGGCTCGCGGTGCTGCGCCGGGCCGACGTCATCGTGCAGGAGGAGATCCGCAAGGCGGGGCTCTACGAGCAGCTCTGGCAGGCCTTCGCGGTGCTCCTGCCGGTCCGCTCGGTGGGCGTCATGGGCGACGAGCGCACCTACGAGCACACCTGCGCCATCCGCGCCATCGAGTCCACCGACGGCATGACCGGCGACTGGGCGCGGCTCCCCTACGACCTGCTGGGGCGCATGTCCTCGCGCATCATCAACGAGGTGCGGGGCATCAACCGCTGCGTCTACGACATCTCCTCCAAGCCCCCCGCCACCATCGAGTGGGAGTAGGGCAGCACGCCGCGTTCCAACCGCGGGCGGTTCGGGGCTAGAATGGCGCCTCCGGAGGCCACCCGATGCCGCGCCGCACCCACCGCCTCACGCCCACCGCGCTCGCCCTCGTCGCCACCGTGGCCGGCGCGGGGCTGGCCGGCTGCCAGGACTACAACTTCAGCCCGGTCCGGTACTGCCTCATCCAGCCGGGCACCGAGCGGGTCACGCTCTCGGACATCTCGACGGCCGACATCCTCTTCGTGGTCGACGACTCCGGCTCGATGGGGCTCAAGCAGCGGAAGCTGGCCGACAGCTTCCAGGCCTTCATCGACAGCCTGAGGGCCAGCAACGTGGCCCGGGTGGCGTCGCGCCTGGAGCCCATCGACTTCCACATCGCGGTCACCACCACCTCGGTCTTCCTCGACAACCAGACCACCGCCACCTGCTCGACGAGCTGCGGCGGCGCGGTCGGCCAGCAGGTCTGCTGCAAGTCGGACACCAGCCTGCCGCTGCAGGCGCCGCGCGGCTGCGCCACCGCGGCCCAGTGCACCCCCGGCAACCAGTGCCTCACCACCTGCCTGGGCCGCTCCGGCGAGCTGACCTGCTGCAGCGGCCCGAACGCCTCCCCGGAGCAGGCGCCGGTGGCCTGCTCGGACCTGGGCGCCGCCTGCGGCCTGCTGCAGGACCGCTACGTGGTGCCGCGCGACGCGCGGCTCTGCGGCGTCCCCATCGCCGGCGGCGCGGTCACGAGCTGCGCCAGCGGCCCGGACGCGACCTCCCCCAACCCGGCGCCGGCCGGGTACTCCTGCCGGACCGACTGCCGCGGCCTGGGGACCATCGACGCCTGCTGCGCCGACGCCGCGCCGCACGACGCCTGGCTCGATCCCACCTGCGCCCTCGGCGTGGGCGCGGAGGGCGCCCTCTACCCGCGCGGCGACTTCGTGCGCCAGGGCGGCAACCCGCGGGTGCTCCACTTCACCAAGGACCTCTTCTGCACCCGGACCGCGGACGGCACGGCCTGCGCCTGCACCGGCGCCGGGGCGCCCGCCACCTGCGACCCGCCGGTGGTCGACGGCGCGGCCATCGCCACGCTCATCACCCAGTTCCGGCAGAACGTGGCCGTCGGCACCTGCGGCTCCGGCCAGGAGCAGGGGCTCGAGGCGGCCAGGCGGGCCATCCAGAAGGCGCTCGACGGCACGCAGCCGCCCGAGGCCGGCGGGGCCCTGCCCGACTGGCCGCACCCGCGCCGCGTGGTGGCGGCCGGGGAGAAGGCCACCTCCAAGCTGGTGGTGGTCTTCGTGGGCGACGAGGACGACTGCTCCAGCCCGGAGGACGTGACCCGCGGCATCATCATGACCAACTCGGGCACCGACGCCTGCCTGGAGGCCGGCGTACCGACCGACCAGCAGCGCCGCTTCAAGGTCCAGGACTACGCCGACTTCCTCGCCTCGCTGGGGCGCCCCGTGGCCGGCGCCTTCATCGTCTCGGCGAGCGGCTCGCCCTGCCTGCAGGGCTCGGCGGAGTGCCTGGCGCTCTGCGGCGAGGCGAGCTGCCCGAGCAACTGCGCCGACGCCTCCTGCGCGCCGGCCGCGTGCACCTCCACCGCGGCCACCGATCCCTACTGCCCGGCGGGCCCGACCGGCGCGCTCACCTGCGGCGGCGTGGCCGCCGGCGCCCGCTTCATCGAGCTGTCCACGCTCCTGCCGGGGAAGGGGGCCGACGCCCTCGTCGGCTCGGTCTGCCAGCCCGGGGACGGGGCCGTCCAGCCCGTCACGTCGCCCCCCGCCTTCCTGAAGCCGGGCTTCTCCTCCATCCTGGAGCGGGTGGCGGAGGTGGTGAAGCAGCCGTCCGGCCTGCAGCTGCCCACCCAGCCCGCCGCGGCGCAGCTCACGCTGCTGCGCATCGCCGGGGCCGACGGCAAGACCCGCAAGACCTGCAGCGGCCCGGCCCCGGCGGCCAGCCCGCCGCCCGCCACCCCGGCCGACATCGCCGCCGCCGTGGCCGCCGCCGAGGCGGCCGGCTACGACTGGTGGTTCACAGGCGGTGACGACACCAACCGCGCGCCCAGCGGCCCGAGCCGGTTCATCTACCTCAACCGGACCACGCACAGCTGCGAGGCCAACCCGGGGGAGACCTACTCGGCCGACTACCTGGGGCTGGTCCCGGCCGCCGGCTGCCTCTTCGCGGCCGACTGCCAGGCGGCCCTGGGCGGCGCCCTGGCGGACTGGTCCTGCGACCTCTCGCAGGGCGGGGCGCGCGGCACCTGCCTCTGCGGCGCCGGGCCGTAGCGGCGCCCTTGCCGCAGCGCGTCATCGGCGCGGGGTGGCGACGGCGACCGTCATGCCGCGGCGCGTCATGGCGATCCTGACGCACGTCTC
>JAJYAW010000202.1 GCA_021779335.1 Myxococcales bacterium
GGGGCGGCCTGCGGCGTGCGCGCCCACGTCCCGCATCGCCACCAGCCGCGCCAGGGCGCTCCCCAGGGCGAGGAGGTCGATGGCCCGCTCGGCAGCGGCCGCGAGCCGGGGGTCCACGTCCGCCGCGGTGGCCGTCCGGACCACCCGGTCGGCCAGGGCGCCCCGCCAGCGGCGCGCCTCCTCCGCGCTCGCGCTGCCAGCGATGCGACGGACGTCGCGGACCATCTGCCGGGCGAGCCGGCGGACGCGCCGCGGCGCCTCCTCGTGCGCGGCGTGGAAGAAGAGCGCCGCCACGGAGACCCCCGCGACGATGGCGAGCGCGCGGCTGGCGGTCGCCGTGACGTCCCCGTGCAAGGTGAACGCCGTGGGCGTCGCCAGCAGGAAGACCATGTTGAAGTCGATGGCCGACTTCGCCGTCAGGGGGCGGGCCATCGCCCAGGCGCCCAGGAGCAGGAACGGCGCGGCGAGGAGCGCCGTGCCGGCGGGACTCCAGGCCAGCGGGAGGAGGAGCGCGTAGGCGACGGCCGCGCCCCCGCCGCAGGCCGAGCCGACCAGGATGTGCGTGACCCACGTCCGCGCGCTCTCGTTGGAGGCGAAGAGCGTGAAGAAGACCGACGCCGAGACCATCATGGTCAGGCCGTCCCGCCAGCCCGTGACCCACCAGATGGCGCCGACCGTGGCCATCCCGACGGCCGCCTTCGCCGAGGCCAGGGCCGCCTCGCGGTGGTTGCCGAGCGACCTGGCCCCCGGGGCGTGGCGCGCCACGGCCGCGGAGACCAGCGGGGGGGCGGCGCGCTCCGGTGACGGCCCGTGGGGGCGCCAGCTCAGCGCGCCCGCCCGGATCCTGGCGACCAGGGCGTCGCCTCGTGCGGTGAGCGGGATGGACTCCGGGGCGGCGGTGGCGGGATGGGGTGACGCGGCGCCCCGCGGCGACCGCTCGGCCGCGACGCGGCTCTCGACGAGCAGGCCAAGCAGGGCGCGGAGCGCACGCCTGACCCGCCGCCGCCGGCGCCGGTTGGTGAGGAACCCGGGGAGCGCCCGGTCCGTCTCCTCGCCCAGGCGCCCGACGGCAGCCACCAGCCGGCGCTGCCGGTCCAGGTGCGCCGGGGAGGTCCCGGCGCTCACCGCGTGCGCGAAGGCGAAGACGTCGTCGCCGAGCCGGCGCAGCGGCGCGTCCAGGCTCTCCGCCGAGTACTCGGGCGTGAGGAGGCCGGTGACCACCGTCGACACCAGCACCCCGACCAGCGTGCAGAGGACGCGGTCCGCAAAGAGCCCGTGGACCGAACTGACGCCGGCGGTGGAGGGCAGCGCCAGCATGATGGCGGTGTAGCCGGCCAGGAGGATCCCGTAGGCGCGCGCCGGGCGCACGAAGGCGCTGGCGCCCGCGCAGAGCGCGCCCCAGAGGGCCAGGCCGGTCACGAGCGGCTCCAGCCGGTCCGGGAAGAGCGCCAGGAGCCAGAACCCCACGGCGGCGCCGACCAGCGTCCCTGCGACCCGGAGGAGGCTCTTCTCGAGGAGGAGCCCCCGCGTCGGCTGCGCCACCAGCCAGACGGTCATGGCGGCCCAGTGGACGTGGTGGAGGCCCAGGGCGGCGGCGGACAGCAGGGCGAGCTGGGCCGCGACCGTGGTCCGGATGGCGAAGCCGGCCGACGCCCGCGCCCCCTCGACGCGCCAGCGCGGCCGCCGCGGCGAAGCGCTCGTCGCCGTGTTCGATTGGGAGGCTGGCAAGGGCACCCGTGCTCTTCACGCGTGAGCCGCGCCGCACCGCAGGTGGTGGGGCGCGCTCTCCATGGAATGTGCACCGAGCTGGCCGAGGCGGCCAGGGCCGTCACGGGCCGCGCTCCAGGAGGCGCGGTTGCGCTGGCCACCCGGATCGGCTCAGGATGAGCCTCGCCGGCTCAACTTGATCAGGAGCGGACCATGCGCGCCAGGGACCTCGACCTGCGGGAGCTGCTCAGCTTCGAGCCGGGCGGCGGCGTCATCCGCTTCGGGGGCGAGCGGGTGCTCCTCTTCGACGCCGTGGCCCTCGGCCTCCTCCGCAAGGACCTCATCGGCGGCCTGGGGCTCACCGCGGCGCGCGGCCTCCTGACCCGCCTCGGCTACGCGCACGGCCACCGGGCGGCCGAGGCCCTCCGGACCGGGCTCCCCTGGGAGAGCGAGGAGGAGTGGCGGCTGGCGGGGGCCCGGATCCACATGCTCCAGGGGCAGGTCGTCATCGAGCACGTCGCGCCTCGTCCGGCTGGCGCGGAGCAGCCCTTCGTCGAGTCGATCTGGCACGAGTCCTACGAGGCCGAGCAGCACCTGCTCCACCTCGGCCAGGCCGACGGGCCGGTCTGCTGGACCCTGGCCGGGTTCGCCAGCGGCTACCTCAGCGCCGCCAACGGGCGGGAGATCTACTGCGTCGAGGACCGCTGCCGCGGCCAAGGCGACGCGACCTGCCACATCGTCGGGCGCACTCGCGAGGAATGGGGGCCGACCATCGAGCCCCACCTCCCCTACTACGGGATGGCCGGCATCGACTCGGCGCTGGCCAGCGTCTCCGAGGCCCTGCGCGCCACCGAGCGGCGCCTCCGGGCGCGGCGGCAGGAGCTGACCCGGCTGGCGCCCGAGGCGGACGAGCGCTCGGGCCTGGTGGTCCGGAGCGAGGCGATGGCGCGCGTCCTCGACCTGGCCAGGCGGGTGGCCAAGGTCGAGTCGACCACGCTGGTCACCGGCGAGAGCGGCGCGGGCAAGGAGCGCCTGGCCCGCCTCATCCACGACGAGTCGGCGCGCGGCGGCGGTCCCTTCGTGGCGGTGAACTGCGGCGCGGTGACCGAGACGCTGCTGGAGAGCGAGCTCTTCGGCCACGCCCGCGGCGCCTTCACCGGCGCGGAGCGGGACCGCGCCGGCTTCTTCGAGGCGGCCACCGGCGGCACCCTCTTCCTCGACGAGATCGGCGAGATCTCCGCCGGGATGCAGGTGAAGCTCCTGCGGGTGCTCCAGGAGAAGGAGGTCCGCCGGGTCGGCGAGAGCCGGTCGCGACCGGTCGACGTCCGGGTGGTGGCGGCCACCAACCGGAACCTCGCCGAGGAGGTCGCGGCCGGCCGGTTCCGCCAGGATCTCTACTACCGGCTCCGGGTCATCGAGCTGCGCGTGCCGCCGCTCCGGGAGCGGCCCGAGGACGTCCTGCCCCTGGCGCGCCTCTTCCTGGCCGAGACGGCGCGGCGCATGGGGCGCAAGGTCACCGGGTTCACGCCGCGGGCGGCCGACCAGCTCGTCCGCTACGCCTGGCCGGGCAACGTCCGCGAGGTCCAGAACGCCGTGGAGCACGCCGTGGCGCTCAGCACCGGGAGCCGCATCGAGATCGGGGACCTGCCGGAGGAGCTGCGGGCGGCCCTGCCGAGGCCGCGCCCGACCGGCGCGGCGCGCCCGCTCGCCGACGTCGAGAAGGAGTACATCCTGGCGGCCGTGGAGGCGGCCGGCGGGAACCGGACCAGGGCCGCCTCGGACCTCCAGATCGGGCTCGCGACCCTGAAGCGCAAGCTCAAGGCGTACGGCGCGGCGCGCGGGGGCGCCGCGCCCAGGTCGGCCCCGTGAGCCAGGACCACGGCGCAGCGTCCTTCAGCTGTCGTCGCGGAAATTGATGGACGCGTGGCTACCGTCGCAGAAGGGCTTGTTGCTGGAGGCGCCACACCGGCAGAGCGCCACCCGGTTCCGGACCTCGTAGGCGGTACCGTCGGCCGCCACGACCGGGATCCCTCCACGAACCCAGAGCGGCCCGCTGACGCCTCGCGCCGGGTCCTGCACCAGGCCGATGGACGCCGGGAGCTTCGGCTCGAGCGCGTGCCTGGTCTTCCGGTCCCAGGCCACCAGGCGGCCGCCAGGGCACTTCCCGGCCTCGTCCTCGACGATGGCGCGCGCCTCGGCGCCGTCACGCTGCGCGACGTTCCAGATCCTCCCCTTGGGGTCGCAGAAGCGCGCGAAGGCGCAGAGCCCCTCGGCGTCGGTGAGGACCACCGCGGGCCCGTCGGTCTCCTCGGCCTGTTCCAGGTAGGGCGCTCGGCTGGCCGTCTCGGTCCCGTCGAAGCCGACCTGCTTGTGCGTGCCGTCGCAGAAGGGCTTGTTCCCCGACTGGCCGCAGCGGCAGAGGTGCGCGCCGTCGGGGGCTGGAATGGGCGCCCCCTCCTTCCAGTCCAGCGACTCACCCTTGCGGTTGGTCACGATGGTCTGGTTCGACAGCGGCACCTGGCCCTGGATCTCGTAGGGCCCGTCCTTCATGACGAGGACCTTCGCCTTGGCGCGGGTCATGACCCTCGAGCCTCCGCGTCGTGCGCGTGGGAGATGGTCGCCTGCAGGCTGACCGGCAGGCGCGCCAGGTCGACGATCACCTTCTCGTCGTGGACGTCGAGGATGGCCTCGATCGGGATGCAGTGGTCGCCTCCGTTCTCCACGTTGATGAGCACCTCGTTGCGGCCGCCAGGGCAGACGTCCCTCACCGCGCCGAACTCCTCGTCGCCTCCCTTGGCGAAGACCTGGAAGCCGGGGTGGATGCTCTCTTGCCACTCTCGCTGCGTGCGCATGGGATCTCCTTGAAGGTGGGCGGCTTCGTGGGGGCAGGTCAGGAGTGGTCTCGGTCCGCTGGGGACTGCGATGCGTTCCCGCTGGCCGCGACCCATGCGGCAAAGGCCTGCATGAAGCCCTGCAGGAACTTCCGCGTGCCGTCGTTGATGAGCTTGCCGGCCGCGTCGAACAGCTTGTCGGCGCCGCCGAGATAGGCTTCCGGCTGCGCCATCGCGGGGACGTTCAGGAAGACGGGCGGCTGCCGCAAGTGGTGGTTGGCGCCGAACCCGCCGATGGCGCCCGGCGAGGCGCTGACGACCGCGCCCGGCTTGCCGCTCCACGCGCTCTTGCCGTAGGGCCGCGATCCGACGTCGATGGCATTCTTCAGCGCGGCCGGCACCGAGCGGTTGTGCTCGGGCGTGACGAAGAGCACCGCGTCGGCAACCCTGATGCGCTCGCGAAACGCCGTCCATTCCGCCGGCGGCTCGTCATCGACGTCCTGGTTGTAGCTCGGCAGGCGCCCGATCTCGACGATGGTGAGCTTCAGCCCTTGGGGCGCCAGCTCGGCGAGCGCGTTGGCCACCTTGCGGTTGATCGAGTCCTTCCTCAGGCTGCCGACGATCACGGCGACGTCGCGCGTCTCGTCCATGTGATCCCCTTCTTGCGTCGGTGAGCGTGCGTGGTGCGCTGCCTGGGGCGAAGGCGGAGCGCCACCTCGGCCGCCGAGTCGAGCCTCGTGCCCGGATCCATTCGCCCGCCCAGGTCGTGGACAACTGTTAGGAAGCCTGACCACCGAGGGGGCCGTATCACTTGGGGGGGGGCACACGGGCTGTGGCCTCGCGTCGTTTGGACGCGACGAGGTTCCAGGGCGTGACGGTGCGCCCGGGCGTCATCGGCCGTGCTCAAAGCAGATGGGCGAGCTGGCTCTTGCCGCGTGCCGCAGCGCGGCTTGCGCTGCTCTCTTCACCGGCAGGGCGGACGCCAACCTGCAGGGATGCGGGCATACGGGGCGCGGACACCTGGAACCCGGAAGGGGCAGTGCCACGCCTGTCGGCCCTTGATGGCCTCTTCAACGTGCGAGCAGCACTGGCTGCCTTGTCTCGGAGATGGCCCACCTCTCTTCACACCCCCTCCGGGCCCGGCACCGCGCCCCGGCCGCCCCCGGCGCCGCCTCATTGCAGCTGCACTGAGGTGGTAGCATGCCCCGCCGTCACGCCTCACCGAGACCGATGCCGACCTCCAGCGCTGACCCCGGCCGGACCGAGCGCTCCTGATGCGGGCCGCCCAGGCCGACCCGCCCGCCGGAGGCGCCGAGGCCGAGCGCCCCGCCCCGGTCCGCCCCGGACCGATCGTGATCGCGGTGCAGGGC
>JAJYAW010000203.1 GCA_021779335.1 Myxococcales bacterium
TCGGTGAGGTCCATCCCCAGTCTCAGATCACAAACGAGATCGGCCGTCGATCTTCCGACCGACGGCCGACTGATTCTGATCGAAGGTCGCGGGCTTAGCCTCGACCGGTTACGAGATGCGTTCTAGCCGCGCCGCTGGCCAAGGCCCGCCGCCCGGGGTAGGAGAGCCGCTCCAGGATCAGGAGGCGCGACGTGGCCGAACTCCAGGTGGAAGAGCTGCAGCCGGGCACCGGCGCCGAGGCGGTGGCGGGCAAGACCGTCGAGGTGGACTACACCGGCTGGCTGCTGGACGGGAGGCAGTTCGACTCGTCGAAGGGGCGCGGGCCGTTCACCTTCAGCCTCGGGTCCGGCCAGGTCATCAAGGGCTGGGACCAGGGCGTGGCCGGCATGCGGGTGGGCGGCAAGCGCAAGCTCGTCATCCCCCCGGAGCTCGGCTACGGGCTGCGCGGCTTCCCGGGCGTCATCCCGGCCCAGGCCACCCTGGTGTTCGAGGTGGAGCTGCGCTCCGTCCGCTGAGCCCCGGGCGCCCCGGCGGCGCCCCGGCCCGGCGCCGCGGGCGCCTCGACGCGCGAGCCCGGCCCCCCTCGCGGAAGGCCGGGCTCGCCAGCTGCTGGAGCCGCGTGCGCTAGGCCTTGCGGACGTTGGCGGCCTGGAGCCCCTTCGGCCCCTTGACCACGTCGAACTCGACCTTCTGGCCCTCGGACAGGCTCTTGAACCCGTCCGCGTTGATGGCGCTGTAGTGACAGAAGACGTCCTCACCCCCGTTGTCCTGGGTGATGAAGCCGAAGCCCTTCGCGTCGTTGAACCACTTCACGGTGCCGGTCGCCATTCTGAGCTTCTCTTTCGTCGATTCGAACCGCCGGGATGACAGTCGATCCAGCTCTGGGACGCTGGACGGGAGAGATCTGTATCGAAATCTTCGCGGGATCGGAAGGTCCGAGAAGCGGCCTCGAGCGCCGGGGCGCCGTCCGGGGGGGGCCTCCCCGCCGATATCGACCCGAGGCTCGCGCCCCCCGCGCCACCTCTGGTAGCGTGCCCCTCCCGCCGACCCTCGGCCCGCCTCGGGCCCGCCCCCCGCCCGCATGACCACCGCGCTCCCCTCCGCCCGCCCGCCCCTCGTGGTCGCCGCCGACATGGGCTACGGGCACCTGCGCGCCGCCACGCCGCTCGCCGAGGCCCTCGGCACGGTGGTCTCGCAGGTGGACCGGCCGCCCATCGTGGCGTCCGCGGAGGAGAAGCTCTGGCGCCGGGTCCGGCACGGCTACGAGCTGGTGTCGCGCCTCTCGCAGATCCCGCTGGTGGGGGCGCCGCTGCGGCTGCTCCTGGACGCGCTCACCGACATCCCGCACCTGCACCCGTACCGGGACCTCTCGGCGCCCACCCAGGGGGTGCTCACGCTGGAGCGGCTGGTGCGCCGCAGCCTGGGGCAGGGGATGCTGACCCACCTGGCCGAGCACCGGGTGCCGCTCCTCACCACCTTCTACTCGCCGGCCATCGTGGCGGACCGGGCCGGCTACGACCGGATCTTCTGCGTCGTCACCGACACCGACCTGAACCGGATCTGGGCGCCGGTGCGACCGGAGCAGACCCGCATCCAGTACCTGGTGCCGACGCGGCGGGCCGCCCGCCGCCTCCGGGCGTACGGCGTCCCCGAGGCGCGCATCACCTTCACCGGCTTCCCGCTGCCGCACGAGCTGGTGGGCGGCCCGGACCTGCCCGCGCTCCGGCGCAACCTGGCGGCCCGCCTGGTGCGGCTCGACCCGGACGGCGAGCTCCGCCGCGAGATGCCGGAGGAGCTGGCCCACTTCCTGGGGCCGCTGCCGGAGGGGGAGGAGGGGCGGGCGCCGCTCGTCACCTTCGCGGTGGGCGGGGCCGGCGCGCAGGCCGAGCTGGCGCGCGCCTTCCTGCCCGGCCTCCGCCGCCCGCTCGAGGAGGGGCGGCTGCGGCTGGCGCTGGTGGCCGGGGTGCGCCCCGAGGTGGAGGCCCGCTTCCGCGAGGCCATCCACGCCGCCCGGCTGGAGGGGCTGCTGGGCCAGGGGCTGGAGCTGCTGCGCGCCCCCGACTTCGCCGGCTACTACCGGGCCTTCAACGCCCTGCTGGCGCGCACCGACGTGCTCTGGACCAAGCCGTCCGAGCTCACCTTCTACGCCGCGCTGGGGCTGCCCATCGTGTGCGCCCCGCCGGTGGGCGTGCACGAGCGCTACAACCGCCGCTGGCTCCGCGAGTCGGGCGCCGGGCTGAGCCAGCGCGACCCGCGCGTCGCGGCCGACTGGCTGCTCGACTGGCTGGGCGACGGCCTGCTGGCGTCGGCGGCCTGGGCGGGCTATCTGCGGCTCCCCAAGTTCGGCCTGTATCGCATCGTCGAGGCGGTCACCGCGGCCAGCCGGGCCGGGGAGCCGCCGCCTCCGCCTTGAGCCCCAGCGCCCCATGGTCCTCTTCTCGATCCTCTACTGGCTCTTCTTCGCCCTCTCGCTGCCGCTCTGGTTCGTGCCGCAGGTCGTGCTCTTCCTGCTGGCCTTCCCCTTCGACCGCCGGCGCCTGGCCATCCACCTCTACGCCTGCGTCTGGGGCGTCTCCTACGTCTGGCTCAACCCCTTCTGGAAGGTCACCGTCACCGGCCGCGAGCGCATCCCCTGGAACGCCCCGGCGGTCCTGGTGGCCAACCACCTCTCGCTGCTCGACATCCTGGTGCTCTACGGCCTCTTCCGGCCGTACAAGTGGGTCTCCAAGGCCTCCATCTTCCGCATCCCGTTCATCGGCTGGAACATGCGGCTCAACGACTACGTCGGGCTGCGGCGCGGCGACCGCGAGTCGATCAAGCGGATGATGGCCCACGGCCGCGCCCACCTGGCCGCCCGCTCGCCGCTGCTCATCTTCCCGGAGGGGACCCGCTCCCCCGACGGCGTGCTGCAGCCCTTCAAGGACGGCGCCTTCCGGCTGGCCTGCGAGGCGGACTGCCCGGTGGTGCCGGTGGCCATCTCCGGCACCTACGACGGCCTGCCCAAGCACGGCATCCTGCTGCGCAACCGGATGAACGCCAGGGTGCGGGTGCTCGAGCCCCTCCACCCGGCCGACTTCGGCCACGACGTGGCCCGGCTCCGCGACGCGGCCCACGACGCCATCGCGGCGGTGCTGCCGGTCGAGCTGCAGCCGCGCGGCTGATCGGCGGGCCGGCGGGCCAAAGCTGGACTCGGCGCGCGGCCCGCGGGTATCGTCTCGCCCCCTATGGCAGACGAGCGCGAGCAGGCAAGGGCCCAGAAGGACCGCTGGCTGAAGTCCACCTACGCCAAGGCGGTGGGGAAGGGGAAGGAGCGCCGCGCGCGCTTCGAGACGACCGCCGGCGCGGTGCAGGAGCCGATCTACGGCCCCGGCGACGTGAAGCCCGGCCTGCAGGAGCGGCTCGGCCTCCCCGGCGAGTACCCCTTCACCCGCGGCGTCCAGCCCACCATGTACCGGGCCCGCTTCTGGACGATGCGCCAGTACGCCGGCTTCGGCACCGCCGCCGAGTCCAACGAGCGCTACCGCTACCTGCTCCAGAGCGGCCAGACCGGGCTCTCGGTGGCCTTCGACCTGCCCACGCAGATGGGGCGCGACTCCGACCACGCGCGCGCCCAGGGCGAGGTGGGCAAGGTGGGCGTGGCCATCGACTCCATCGAGGACATGGGGATCCTCTTCGACAAGATCCCGCTCGGCGAGGTCTCGACCTCGATGACCATCAACGCCTCGGCGGCGGTGCTGCTCTCGCTCTACCAGGCCATCGGCGAGCGGCAGGGCGTGGCGCCGGGCGACCTGCAGGGGACCATCCAGAACGACCTGCTCAAGGAGTACGCGGCCCGCGGCACCTACATCTACCCGCCGGCGCCGTCGCTCCGCATCATCACCGACATCTTCGCCTACACCGCCAAGGTGATGCCGAAGTGGAACCCCATCTCCATCTCCGGCTACCACATCCGCGAGGCCGGCTCGACGGCGGTGCAGGAGGTGGCCTTTACGCTGGCCGACGGCATCCAGTACGTCGACGCGGCGGTCAAGGCCGGCCTCGACGTGGACGCCTTCGCCGGGCGGCTCTCCTTCTTCTTCAACGCCCACAACAACCTGCTGGAGGAGGTGGCCAAGTTCCGCGCCGCCCGCCGGCTCTGGGCGCGCATCATGAAGGAGCGCTTCAAGGCCCGGGACCCCCGCTCCTGGATGCTCCGCTTCCACACCCAGACGGCCGGCTCGATGCTGACCGCGCAGCAGCCCGACAACAACGTCGTGCGGGTCACCCTGCAGGCGCTGGCGGCCGTCATGGGCGGCACGCAGTCGCTCCACACCAACAGCCGCGACGAGGCCCTCGGCCTGCCCACCCAGGACTCGGTCCAGATCGCGCTGCGGACCCAGCAGATCATCGCCAACGAGTCGGGCATCGCCGACGTCATCGACCCGCTCGGCGGCAGCTGGGCCATCGAGGCCATGACCGACGAGATCGAGGGGCGGGCCGAGCAGTACATCGCCAAGATCGACGAGCTGGGCGGCATGGTGCAGGCCATCTCCAAGGGGTACGTGCAGCGCGAGATCCAGGACGCCGCCTACGCCTGGCAGCGGAGCGTGGAGACGAAGGAGCAGGTGGTGGTGGGCGTCAACGCCTACCGGGCCGAGGATCCGAAGGTCACCGTCATGAAGGTGGACCCGGCGCTGGAGACGCAGCAGGTGGCCCGGGTCAAGGCCTTCCGGGCGCGGCGCCACCAGGCCGCCGCCCGGCAGGCGGTGGACGCGGTGCGCGCCGGCGCCAAGGGCACGGAGAACCTGATGCCCCTCATCCTGGCGGCGGTGAAGGCCGAGGCGACGCTCGGCGAGATCTGCGACGCCATGCGGGACGTCTTCGGCGAGTACCGGGAGACGGTGGTACTGTAAGGCCGCGTGGCGGACCCCCCGAAGAGCCGACCGGCCGGCGCGACGACCCCTCCCAGGCTGGAGCGCAGCGCCCCGCGCGGCGCGCCGCCGGTGCTGACGCGGCCCCCGCCCGCCTCGCCCCAGGCCGCGCCGGGGGCCAGCCGCGGCCTCTCCGCGCCGGAGGTGACGGCGGCCGCCGCCGTTGCGGCCGGCCTGCCCAGGGAGGGGACCCTCGAGGCCGAGAGCGGCCTGCGGCTCTTCGCCCTCTGCGCCTCAACCGGCGCCACCGGCCGGCTCACCCTCACCCCGCCCCACCAGGAGTTCCGGCTCGTCTTCCGCAAGGGCGTGCCGGAGCACGCCTCCTCGGCCAGGGCCGAGGACGACCTCGCCAGCTTCCTCCTCTTCCGCGGCGCGGTCACGTCCGCGCAGGTGGCGGAGGCCGAGCTCGCCAAGGAGCGGACCGGCGGCGACGTGGTGGCGGCCCTGGTGACGCTGCGGCTCGTCAACCCCGGCGACATCGTCCGCTGGCTGCAGGAGCACGGGACGCAGCTCGTCATCCGCGCCCTCGCCGCCGAGCAGGGGACCTGGCGCTGGGAGCCGGGCGTGGCGCCGCCGCCAGGCGCCTTCGCCCTCGGCTCGCCCTGGACGCTGCTGGGCAACGCGGTGCGAGCGCTCGACGGGGCCGCGGTGCGGCGCCGGCTGGGCGAGCGGGAGCAGCTCGGCGCCTCCCGCGTGGGCGGCCGCATCCGGCCGGAGGAGCTGCGGCTCACCGCCCAGGAGTCGCGGGCCGCCGCGCAGCTCGACGGGCGGCGCCTCGCCGACGTGGCCCGCGCCCTCCCGGCCGAGGCCTCCACCATCCTGCGCGTGGCGCTCCTGCTGGCCGAGGCGGAGCTGCTCGCCTTCGGGCCGCCGCGATCCGGGCCTGTGGAGCCCGCCGCCGCGCCCGGGCCCGCGGCCCCCCCCCCCCGCCCCCCCCCCCCCCCCC
>JAJYAW010000204.1 GCA_021779335.1 Myxococcales bacterium
CCGGGCCAGCGCCGCCGCGGCGGTGCAGGCCCGCAGCCGGCCGGACGGTTCGAGCCGGGCGGCCCCGCGGGCCGATGCGGCGTTGAAGGTGCAGGTGAGGAGCAGCCGCGCCCCGGCCGCGGCGTGGGCCCGGTGGACCGCGGCCACCGCCTCGGGCCGGGACAGCACCCAGCGCTCCGGGAGCTCGCCCGGCGGCAGGCCGGCGCCGAGGAGCGCCGTCCCCATGGCGCCGTCGAGGAGGAGCGGGCCGGCGGGCAGGGCCGGTCGGATCACGCGCCCAGCTCGAAGGTCTCGAGGTGGCTGGGCACCTCGCAGGCCCAGCCCATCCGGTCGAGCCGCGCGCGGGCGGCCTCCAGGGCCCCCGGCTCGCCGTGGATGAGGAAGGTGCGGCGCGGCGGCGCCGGGAAGGTGGCCAGCCACCGCACGAGCTCGGCCTCGTCGGCGTGGGCGGAGAGGCCGGAGAGCGACGCCACCCGGGCGCGCACCGGCACGTCCTCGCCGTGGATGCGCAGGGTGGCCGCGCCGTTCTGGAGGCTCCAGCCCCGCGTGCCGGCGGCCTGGTAGCCGACCAGCAGCACGGTGGTCCGCTCGTCGGGCAGGCGCCGCGCCAGGTGGTGGAGGACGCGGCCGCCGGTGGCCATCCCCGAGGCCGACAGGATGATGCAGGGCCCCTCGACCTGGTTGAGCGCCTTCGACTGCGCCGGGCTGCGGGCGAACTGCAGGCGGCGGGGGCGCAGCGGCTCCACCCCCGCCGCCAGCAGCCGCGCCATCTCGTCGTCGTGGTCCTCGCGGTGGGCCAGGTGGATGGGGGTCGCGTCCACCGCCATGGGAGAGTCGACGAAGACCGGCAGCTCGGGGATCTCGCCCCGCCCCTCCAGCTCGCGGAGCGTGAAGAGCACCTCCTGCGTCCGGCCCACGGCGAAGGCGGGGATGAGCAGCGCGCCGCCCCGGCGCACCGCGCCCCGCACCTCGTCGCGCAGCTCGTCGCGCGCCGCAGGCCCGGCGGGGTGGCGGCGCCCGCCGTAGGTGCTCTCCAGCACGAGCGCGTCGGCCCGCTCCGCCGGCTCGGGGTCCGGCAGGATGGGGGCCTGGTAGCGCCCCAGGTCGCCGCTGAAGAGGAGCCGCAGGGGCGGCGGCCCGTCCAGCTCGAGCAGCGCGGTGGCGCTCCCCAGGATGTGGCCGGCGCGGTGGAAGGTGAGGGTCACCCCGGGCGCCAGCCGCGCGGGCCGGGCGTAGGGCAGGGGGGAGAGGCGGGGCAGCACCGCCAGCGCGTCCGCCTCGGAGTAGAGCGGGGCGGCGTGGGGCGCGTGCTTCGAGTAGCCCCGCTTGTTGGCCCACCGGGCCTCCTCCTCCTGGAGCCGCCCCGAGTCGGGCAGCAGGAGGCCGAGCAGGTCGCGGGTGGCGGGCGTGACGTGGACCGGCCCGGCGTACCCCTGGCGGACCAGGAGCGGCAGGGCCCCGCTGTGGTCGATGTGGGCGTGGGTCACCACCACGGCCGTGAGGCGCCCTGGCTCCACGGGCCACGGGGCCCAGTTGCGCAGCCGCAGCTCCTTCCTCCCCTGGAAGAGACCGGCGTCGACGAGCACCCTCGCCGGGCCCGCCTCCACGAGGAAGCGCGCGCCGGTCACGGTGCCTGCAGCACCCAGGAAGCGAATGGACGCCATGCCCGCCGAATCCTACAATCCCGCGGCCGCGCGCGCCTGCGCTCGGCCGCCGCGCGCCCCGTGAGGGCGGCGCGGCCGGGAAAGGGCCAGGCTTCATGCGCCGGAAGATCCGGGTCGTCGGGGCGATGATCGAGCAGGACGGGCGCTACCTCATCACGCAGCGCTCCCCGAGAGCCTCGCTGCCGCTCCTCTGGGAGTTCCCGGGCGGGCGGGTCGAGGCGGGCGAGACCGATCAGGCCGCGCTGGCTCGCGAGCTCCTCGAGGAGATGGGCGTCGGCGTCGTGGTGGCCGACCGGGTCATCCACGTGGAGCACGCCTACGAAGGGTATGACATCGACTTCTGCGTCTACCGCTGCCGGCTGGTCTCCGGCGAGGTGCGCCACACGCGCATCCACGACCACCGCTGGGTTCGCCCCGACGAGCTGGATCAGTACGAGTTCCCGCCCGCCGACGAGAAGTCGATCGCCCAGCTCCTCGGCCTCTGATCCGGCGCGGCTGGGCGGGGCCGCGCGGCCTCCCGAGCCGCCGCGCTCCCGGGGAGCACTTCACAGACAGTCATGTCACCGATGGGTCGTCCCCGGCGGGACGCCGGCCCCCCGGGGAATGGCCCTCCGCGTGGCGGTGTCTTATCTACACGGCCATCGATCCGTCACCAGTCCGCAGGAGAGGGAACACCACCATGCGCCGCATCATCCTGAGCTTCATCGCCGCCTCCGCCGCGGTCGCCCTCGTCGTCGCCTGCACCGGGCAGGGGCGGGCGGGCGCCGAGACCAGGGCCACCGGGGCCGCCGCCATCTTCCAGGAGGCCACGGCCGCCGCGCCCGCCCCCGAGGTGCCGGTGGGCACCTCGCTCGCGCCGCTCATCGAGCGGCTCAAGCCGGCCGTCGTCAACATCTCCACCACCACGCTGGTCCGCAATCCGCACCGCGGCGCGATGCGCGGCGGCGATCCCTTCGAGCGGTTCTTCGGCCTGCCAGCCCCGGAGGGCGGGGAGGGCCTGCGCGGCCAGGGGCTCGGCTCCGGGTTCGTCATCAACGCCGACGGGCTCATCCTGACCAACAACCACGTGGTCAAGGACGCCACCGACATCCGCGTCCGGCTCGCCGACAACAGCGAGTACGTCGCCAAGGTCATCGGCAAGGACGCCGCCACCGACGTGGCGCTCATCAAGCTCACCAACCCGCCCAGGAACCTGCCCACGGTGGTGCTGGGCGACTCCGACGCCCTCCGGCAGGGCGACTTCGTGGTGGCGCTGGGGAGCCCCTTCGGCCTGCGCGAGACCGCCACGCTGGGCATCGTCTCGGCCAAGCACCGCGGCGGCGTCAACTCGGGCAACCCCTACGACGACTTCCTCCAGACCGACGCCGCCATCAACCCGGGGAACTCGGGCGGCCCGCTCTACAACTTGCGCGGCGAGGTCGTCGGCATCAACACGGCCATCGTCTCGCCGCAGATCGGCTCCGGCATCGGCTTCGCCGTCCCCATCAACATGGCCAAGGCGCTCCTGCCGCAGCTCCAGGCCAAGGGGCACGTCACCCGCGGCTACCTGGGCGTCTCGGTGGGCGACCTGACCCCCGACCTCGCGAAGGCCTTCGGCCTGAAGGCCGGGCTCAAGGGGGCGCTGGTGCAGCAGGTGGTGCCGGACCAGCCGGCGGCCAAGGCGGGCCTCAAGGCCGGCGACGTGGTCACGGCCGTCAACGGCCGGGCCGTCGACACCTCCGGCGCCCTGACCCGCGCCGTCGCGCTCATCGCCCCCGGAGACAAGGTGACGCTCTCGGTGCTGCGCGACGGCGCCGAGCGCTCGTTCACCTTCGCGGTGGCGCAGCGGCCCGACGACCTCACGGCGGCGGAGCGCGGCGAGGGCGAGGAGTCCGGCGGGGAGAGCGGCAAGGCGCCGAAGCTCGGCGTGCGGCTCCAGCAGCTCACGCCCGAGCTCGCCAAGCAGCTCAACCTGGAAGGCGCCCAGGGCGTGCTGGTGGCCGAGGTGACCGACGACGGCCCGGCGGCCCGGGCCGGCGTGGCCCGCGGCGACCTGATCGTCGAGGTGAACCGCAAGCCGGTGGCCCGCCCGTCCGACGTCGCCGCGGCGCTCAAGCCGCTCAAGGACGGGGACCTGCTCCTGCTTCGCATCCGGCGGGGCGAGAACTCGCTCTTCGTCGCCATCCCCGTCGGGGGCCGCCAGTAGCGAGCGCCCAGTGCGACCTCGCCCGCCCGAAATCAGGTAGGGCGAGGTCGGGAAGTTGCCTACATGCACCCACCGGCCTACGCTGCGGTCCTCAGCAGGGGAGGCCGTCATGCTTTGGCCGTGGAAGGTCGCCGAGAAGCCGGATGAGGCGGAGCGCCGGGCCAGCGGCCGGCTCGACAAGGTCTTCCCCGTCTGGCTCGAGGGCGACCGGGGCCCCGCCCACGGCGTGGCGCGCAACATCTCGCCGGGCGGGCTCTTCGTCGAGACGCCGGTGACCCACCCCATCGGCTCCCGGGTCCGGGTCACCTTCTTCGCCGACGGCGGCGAGATGACGGCGGTCGGCGAGGTCCGCTACGTCTGCGCGCTGACCGGTCAGCCCGCCATCCCGGCCCCATCGCGCGGCCCGGTCGGCGTGCGGGGCATGGGGCTCCGCTTCCTCCACTTCGAGGCGGCGGAGGCCCCCCGACGCGGTCCGCTCCACTGAACCGCGTCGCCCGGGGGCAGCGTGCCGGTGGCGCGGGGTGCGCCGGCGTGTTACCCGATGGGGCAGATGCTGGCCATCGAGACCCACGGGCTGACCCGGCTCTTCGACGGGAAGCCCGCGGTGGAGGAGCTCTCGCTCTCGGTGCCGGAGGGGGCCTTCTATGGCTTCCTGGGGCCGAACGGCGCCGGCAAGTCCACCACCATGAAGCTGCTGACCGGCCTGCTCTCGCCCAGCGCCGGCCGCGCCCGCGTGCTGGGACACGACCTCGCCGAGGACTCGCTCGAGGTGCGGCGGCTGGTGGGGGTGGTCCCGGACGGCCTGGCGCTCTTCGAGCGGCTCTCCGGGGCCGAGCAGCTCCGGCTCCACGGGCAGCTCTACGGGCTGGCCCGCGCCGAGGCGGGGCGCCGGGCCGAGGAGCTCCTCGAGGCCATGGAGCTGACGGCCGACGCCGGCAAGCTGGTGGGCGACTACAGCCACGGCATGAAGAAGCGGCTGGCGCTCGGCTGCGCCCTCATCCACGGGCCTCGGCTCCTCTTCCTGGACGAGCCGTTCGAGGGGATCGACGCGGTGGCCGTGAGCGGGATCCGGCGCATGCTCCAGGGGCTGGTGGCGGGCGGCCAGATGACCATCTTCCTCACCAGCCACGTGCTGGAGGTGGTGGAGCGGCTGGTCACGCACGTCGGCATCATCCGGGCCGGGCGGCTGGCGGCCCAGGGCACGCTCGACGAGGTGCGCGGCGCCGGGACCCTCGAGGAGGTCTTCATCCGCACCGTCGGCGAGCGGGCGGCGGCGCGGCTCTCCTGGCTGGCGGGGCCGTCCAGGCCCCCGGCCCCGGCCGCGCCGTCCCCGGAGGGCTGAGGGCTGGCCGCGCTGCGCGACACGCCCCTGGCCGCCTTCGTGGAGCTGCGGCTCCGGCTCGGGCTGCGCCGCCTGCGCGGCCGCGGCGGCGTGCCGGAGCTGGTGGCCCGCGTCCTGACCTACGCCGTCCTCCTGCCGGCCGGGCTGCTCTTCGCCGGCCTCCTGGCCTCGGGGACGTACCACGCGGCGCGGGCAGGCCGCGGCCTCCGGGTGGACGTGCCGGTGGGCGCCATGTTCTTCGGCATCTGGCAGGCCTGGACCGCCGTGGCCATGTCGCTCCAGGAGCGGGAGGGGGTGGACCTGGAGCGCTTCCTGCTCTACCCGCTGCCGGCCAGGCGGCTCTTCACCTATGGCGTCATCAGCTCGGTCATCGGCGATCCCTTCGCGCTCTTCTGGTGCGTGCTCCTGGGCGGCGGCTTCGCCGGCGCGGCCGCCGGGCGCTTCGGGCCCTGGCTGGTGCCGCTGGCGGCGCTCTTCCTGCTCTTCGCGGCGGCCACGGCCAGCTTCGTGGTGGTGATCCAGGAGGCGACCGGCCGGCTCCTCCGCGGGAAGCGGACGCGCGAGGTGGTGATCGCGGTCCTCTACGTCGGGCTGGCCGCCGGCGGCGTGGCGCTGGCCGGCGGTCGCCGCAGCCTCGACCTGCACCGGCTGCAGGCG
>JAJYAW010000205.1 GCA_021779335.1 Myxococcales bacterium
GGCCGTCGTGGAGAGCGGGATGGACGAGAAGGCGGCCAGCGGCACCAGCGTGGCGCAGGCCACCAGGAAGATGATGGTGAGCCCCACCAGCAGGATGTGCAGCGCGATCTCGTTGGGCGTCTTCTGGCGCGCCGCCCCCTCCACCAGCGCGATCATTCGGTCCAGGAACGACTCGCCCGGGTCGACCGAGACGCGCACCACGATCCGGTCGGAGAGCACCCGGGTGCCGCCGGTGACCGCCGACCGGTCGCCGCCCGACTCGCGGATGACCGGAGCCGACTCGCCGGTGATGGCCGACTCGTCCACCGACGCGATCCCCTCCACCACGTCGCCGTCGCCGGGGATGACCTGCCCGGCCTCCACCACCACCCGGTCGCCCTTGCGCAGGGTGCTGGCCGAGACCTGCTCCTCGCGCCCGTCGCGCAGGCGGCGGGCCGTGGTGTCGGTGCGGGTGCGCCGCAGCGCCGCCGCCTGGGCCTTGCCCCGCCCCTCGGCCACCGCCTCGGCGAGGTTGGCGAAGATCACGGTGAACCAGAGCCAGATGGCCACCGAGAGCGTGAACCAGCCGGGCGCCGCGCCCGGCGGGGGCGCCGCCAGGTCACGCAGCCAGAGCAGCGTCACGAGCACGCTCCCCACCTCCACCACGAACATGACCGGGTTCCTGGCCACCTGGCGCGGGTCGAGCTTCCTCAGGCTCTCCAGCAGCGCGGCGCGCAGCAGGGAGAGGTCGAACAGGGAGGCCGGGGCGGCGGGCTTGGCGCTCATGTCAGAACACCTTCCCGGCGCCGGCGAGCACGTGCTCCAGGATCGGGCCGAGGGTGAGGGCGGGGAAGTAGGTGAGGGCGCCGACGACGACGATGACCGCCACCAGCAGCGCCCCGAAGAGCCAGCCGTCGGTGGGGAAGGTGCCGGGCCCCGGCTCGACCGCCTTCTTGCCCACCATCGAGCCGGCGATGGCCAGCGCCGGGAGGAGCATGAAGAAGCGGCCGAGCAGCATGTCGAGGGCCAGGGCGACGAGCCAGAAGGGGCTGGTGGCGTCGAGCCCGGCGAAGGCCGAGCCGTTGTTCCCGGCGCCGCTCGTGAAGGCGTAGAGCAGCTCGGAGAGGCCGTGCGGGCCGGCGTTGGCCGCGGCGCCCGCGGCCGGCGTCACCGCCGCCCAGGCCGTGAGCGGCAGGACGAGGAGCGGGAAGATCAGGATGTAGATGGTGGCCAGCTTCATCTCGCGCGGCTCGATCTTCTTGCCGAGGAGCTCGGGCGTGCGCCCGACCATGAGGCCGGCGATGAAGACCGTCAGCACCACGAAGACCAGCATCCCGTAGAGCCCGGCGCCGACGCCGCCGAAGATCACCTCGCCGAGCTGCATGTCGACCAGCGGCACGAGGCCGCCCAGCGGGTTGAAGCTGTCGTGCACGCCGTTGACCGCGCCGCAGGAGGCGTCGGTGGTGGCGGTGGCGAAGAGCGCGGTGGCGTCGACGCCGAAGCGCACCTCCTTGCCCTCCAGGTTGCCGGCCGACTGGTCCACGCCCAGGCCGGCCAGCGCCGGGTTGGGCTGGTGCTCGGCCCAGGTGAGGGCGGTGGCGCCGGCCAGGAACAGGGCCAGCATGGCGCCGAAGAGCGCCCAGCCCTGGCGCTGGCTGCGCGCCATGCGCCCGTAGGTCCAGGTGAGCCCGGCGGGGATGGCGAAGATGAGGACCATCTCCACGAGGTTGGTGAGCGGCGTGGGGTTCTCGAACGGGTGGGCGCTGTTGGCGTTGAAGAAGCCGCCGCCGTTGGTGCCGAGCTGCTTGATGGCCTCCTGCGAGGCCACCGGCCCGAGCGCCAGCACCTGCCTGGCCCCCTCCAGCGTGGTGACCGAGAGGTACGGGGCCAGCGTCTGCAGCACCCCCTGCGAGGCGAGGAAGAGCGCCACGAGGAGGCTGGCCGGCAGGAGCAGGTAGACGGTGGCGCGGGTCAGGTCGACCCAGAAGTTCCCCAGGGTGCGCGGGGCGTCCGGCGCGAGCCGCCGGGTCAGGCCGCGCGCCACCGCCAGCGCCACCCCGATGCCGGCCGCCGCCGAGGTGAAGTTGTGCCAGGCCAGCGCCGCCATCTGCGAGAGGTACGACATCGTGCCCTCGCCCGCATAGGACTGCCAGTCGGTGTTGGTCGTGAAGCTGGCGGCGGTGTTGAAGGCCAGCGCCGGCGCCACGCCCGGCAGCCCCTGCGGGTCGAGGGGCAGGACCGCCTGCAGCCGCAGGATGGCGTAGCTCCCCAGCAGGCCGAGGGCGCTGAAGACGAGGAGGCTGGCGGCGTAGGCCACCCAGCCCTGCTCCTCGGCCGGGTCGACGCCGGAGAGGCGGTAGCAGAGCCGCTCCAGCCGCCCCAGCGTCGAGCGCAGCGGCGGGTGCCCCTCGAAGACGCGGAACATGTAGCGGCCGAGCGGCCGGGTGAGCAGCGCCACCGCGGCCACGAAGCAGAGCGCCTGGAGCAGGGCCTGGACGGACATGGGCGCTCCTAGAACTTCTCGGGGCGCACCAGGGCGTACCCGAGGTAGGCGAGCAGCAGCACGGCGACGGCGAGGCCGAGGGCGTTCTCCAGGGTCATGGCGCCTCCTCCCCGTCGAGCCGATCGAGCCAGCGGGTGAAGGCCAGCGAGGCGCCGAAGAAGGCGAGGGTGGCGAGGACGAAGACGAGATCCAGCATGGCGGCCGCTCCCCGCGCCACGAGCGGCGCGTCGGGCCTCACCGGTGCATCGGCCCGGCCAGCCCGTCACCCCTCGTGATGACGCGCCCTTGGCCCCGGGCGTCCTTGCAAAACGCACGACCCGGCCCGGGGCGCACCGCATGTTGCAGGGGGTCGGCACGAAGCCCGTCCGGCACGGGGCCCGTAGACTGGGAGTCGACTATGCAAGGGGCGTCAGCGGTGCTATCTCGCCGCCCGCGTGGCCTCCCGCGCCTCGCTCAAGGAGCTTGTCGCCATGGGCAACGAGAACGCCGCACCCCCCGCGGCGCCCACGCCACCCCCCTCCCCGCCCGGTGGGCAGGGCCCCGGCGAGCGGCCCGGCGCGCTGGCCCGGCTCCGGCGGCTCGTCTTCGGCGCGCCGCGCGACGTGGAGGACCCGCACACCTACCACTCGATGTCGCTCATCGCGCTGCTGGCCTGGGTGGGGCTGGGCGCCGACGGGCTCTCGTCCTCGGCCTACGGCCCGGACGAGGCCTTCCGGGCGCTGGGCGACCACCGCGCCCTGGCCATCTTCCTGGCGCTGGCCACCGCCGTCACCGTGCTCATCATCTCGGTGGCCTACGCCCAGATCATCAAGCACTTCCCGTTCGGCGGCGGCGGCTACGTGGTGGCCTCCAAGCTCCTCGGCCCGCGCGCCGGCGTGGTCTCGGGCGCGGCGCTGCTGGTCGACTACGTCCTCACCATCTCCGTCTCGATCGCCTCGGGGGGGGACGCCATCTTCAGCTTCCTGCCGCCGGCCTGGGCGCCCTGGAAGCTCACCGTGGAGGGGCTCGCCATCGGGCTCCTGGTGGTCCTCAACCTGCGCGGGGTGAAGGAGTCGGTCTCCATCCTGGCCCCCATCTTCGGGCTCTTCCTCCTGGCCCACGCCGTCCTCATCGTGGGCGGGCTCGGCTCGCACGTGGACCAGGTGCCGCGGGTGGTGGGCGAGGTCCGGCACGGGCTCTCCACCTCGCTGTCCCAGCTCGGCCTGGTGGGGCTCCTGGCGGTGTTCGTCAGGGCCTACTCCATGGGCGGCGGCACCTACACCGGCATCGAGGCGGTCTCCAACGGCCTCCAGATCATGCGCGAGCCCAAGGTGCGGACGGCCCGCCGCACCATGCTCTACATGGCGCTGTCGCTCTCCCTCACCGCGGGCGGCATCCTGGTGCTCTACCTCCTCTTCGACGCCCGGCCCGAGGCGGGGAAGACGCTCAACGCCGTCCTGCTGGCGCGCTTCGCCGAGGGCTGGCACCCGGGCGGCCTGCCGCTGGGCCACGCCTTCGTCATCGTCACCCTGGTGTCCGAGGCGGCCCTGCTCTTCGTGGCGGCCCAGGCCGGGTACATCGACGGGCCGCGGGTCATGTCCAACATGGCCCTCGACTCGTGGCTGCCGCACCGCTTCGCCCAGCTCTCCGAGCGGCTCACGATGCGGGACGGCGTCATGCTCATGGGCGGGGCCTCGCTGGTCACCCTGCTCTACACGCGCGGCGACATCACGGCGCTGGTGACGATGTACTCCATCAACGTCTTCGTGACGTTCTCGCTCTCCCAGATCGCCATGGTGCGGTTCTGGCTCGGCAAGGCGGGCGACGCCGGGCGCAAGCGCGGCCTCCTCATCCACGGCGTGGCGGCGGTGCTCTGCCTGGGCATCCTGACCGGCACGGTCTACGAGAAGGGGGAGGAGGGCGGCTGGGTCACCATCGTGGTGACCGGCCTGCTGGTGGGGCTCTGCTACGCCGTCCGCGCCCACTACACCAAGGTGCGCGACAACCTCTCGCGGCTGGACGCCATCACCGCGGCCCTGCCGGCGCACTCCGGCAAGCCCAACCCGCCGGTCGACCCCAGGGCCACCACCGCGGTGCTGCTGGTGGGGGGCTACGGCGGGCTCGGCATCCACCAGCTCCTCACCGTGAAGCGGGTCTTCGGCGACCACTTCAAGAACTTCCTCTTCGTCTCCGTGGGCGTCATCGACTCGGCGGCCATGAAGGGCGTCGAGGAGGTGGACCGCATCCGGCTCCACACCGAGACCGGCCTGCAGCAGTACGTCGAGGCGGCGCACCGGCTCGGCCTGGCGGCGGACTACCGGACGGACGTGGGCACCGAGGCGGTGGCGGCGGCCGAGCAGCTCTGCCTGCAGGTGGCCCGCGAGTTCCCGCGCGCCGTCTTCTTCGCCGGCAAGCTCGTCTTCGAGCGGGAGCGGTTCTTCCAGCGGCTGCTCCACAACGAGACCGCCTACCAGCTGCAGCGCCGCCTCCAGTTCGGCGGCCTGAACGCCATGGTGCTGCCGGTGCGGGTCATGGAGCCGGTGGCGGCGTAGGCGGCGCGGCCGGCGCGGCGCCGTCCGGGGCCGGGGCCGGCGTGGCGGCGACGCCCTCCGACGCGGGCGGGGGCGCGCTCGGTGGCGCCGGCGGGGGCGTCCACTGCTCGAGGAGCCGGCGCGCCCGCCTGAGGTAACCCTTGGGCTGCACCGCCTCCGGCAGCCCCTCGCCGTGGGCGATGGCCGCCTCGAGCACGCCGCGCGCCTCGGCCACCTCGCCGAGCGCCTCGAGGGCCTGCGCCTCCACCGTCATGACCCGCACCCGGCGCGGCCCCTCGGCCAGCGCGGCGGCCCGGCGGGCCGCCTCCAGCGCCTCCCTCGGCTCGCCGGCCTCGAGCGCGCAGGCGGCCACGTAGCTCTGGGCGAAGAACTCCCCCGGCAGCGCCGCCGCCGAGGCCCTGAGCGCCGGCAGCGCCCGCCGCGGCTCGCCCAGGGCGAGGGCGGCGGAGAGCCGGGCGCCGTCCAGGGCCGAGCGGCCCAGCGCGGTCTTCTGCCGCCGCGACTCGTCCTCCACGTAGGCCAGCCACTCGCGCGCCACCCGCTTGGCCCCCGCCTGGTCGCCGAGCGCCTGGCGGGCGCCGTGGAGCGCGTCGTAGAGGCCGAGCTTGTCGTCGGAGAGCACGCCCGGCACCCCCAGCGCCAGCCGGGCCCAGGGCTCGACGGCCCGGATGGCCGGATCGCGGGTGGCCGGCGGCTCGAGGCCGACGGCGCAGGTCAGGCCGGCCGCGGCCACCCGGGCGAAGGCCGGCCCCGGCTCCAGCCTGGGCAGCA
>JAJYAW010000206.1 GCA_021779335.1 Myxococcales bacterium
GCCTCCCCCTTCCAGCCCACCACCCTGGGCCCCCGCGTCCTCCGCAACCGGCTCGTCATGTCCCCCATGACGCGCAGCCGCGCCAGCGCCGGCGGCGTGCCCAACGCCCTCATGGCGGAGTACTACGGCCAGCGCGCCGCGGCCGGCCTCATCGTCACCGAGGGGACCTCCCCGTCCCCCAACGGGCTCGGCTACCCGCGCATCCCGGGCCTCTTCGACGCGGCGCAGGTGGCCGGCTGGCGCCTCGTCACCGAGGCCGTCCACGCCCGCGGCGGCACCATCTTCGTGCAGCTCATGCACACCGGGCGGGTGGGCCACCCGCTCAACCTGCCGGCCGGCGCCGCGCTGCTGGCGCCCAGCGCCGTGGCCGCGCCGGGCGAGATGTACACCGACGCCGAGGGGATGCAGCCGCACCCGGTGCCCCGCGCCATGACCGAGGCCGAGGTCCGGGCGGCCATCGAGGAGCACGCCGCGGCGGCGCGCCTCGCGCTCTCGGCCGGCTTCGACGGCGTGGAGCTCCACGGCGCCAACGGCTACCTGCTGGAGCAGTTCCTCAGCCCGCAGACCAACCAGCGGACCGACGAGTGGGGGGGCTCCATCGAGCGGCGGTCCCGCTTCGCGGTCGAGGTGGCGCGGGCCGTCGCCGCGGCCATCGGCGGCGAGCGCGTGGGCCTCCGGCTCTCGCCCTACGGCGTGAACGCCGGCATGACCGCCTACCCCGAGATCGACGCGACCTACCGGGCGCTCGTGCCGCGGCTGGCCGCCACCGGCCTCCAGTACCTCCACCTGGTCGACCACTCGGCCATGGGCGCGCCCAAGGTCCCCGAGGCGCTCAAGCTGGAGCTGCGGCGGGCCTGGCCGCGCACCTTCATCCTGGCCGGCGGCTTCGACCGGGCCGGGGCCGAGGCGGCGCTCGGCGAGGGGCGCGCCGACCTCATCGCGCTCGGCCGCCCCTTCCTCGCCAACCCGGACCTGGTGGCGCGGCTGGAGCGCGGCCTGCCGCTCAACCCGCCGGACTTCGCCACCTTCTACACGCCGGGGCCCAAGGGCTACACCGACTACCCCACCGCGGCCTGATCGCGCACGGGCGCCGCGCCCCCGCCGCGGTAAGGTGGCCGGGTGGACTGGCCCGCCCCCCTGCGCTCGCTCCGGAACCGGTCGCTGCGCCTCTTCTTCGCCGGCCAGGCCGTCTCGCTGGCCGGCACCTGGATGCAGTCGGTGGCCCAGGGCTGGCTGGTCTGGCGGCTGACCAGGTCGTCCGAGATGCTCGGGCTGGTCGGCTTCCTGGGCCAGCTCCCGGTCTCGATCTTCGGCGTCTGGGCCGGGTCCCTGGCCGACCGCTTCCCGCGCCGCACGGTGGTGCTGGTGACGCAGGCCAACGCCATCGTCCAGGCGGCGCTGCTGGCGGTGGTCACCCTGCTCGGCGTGGTGCAGCCCTGGCACGTGCTGGTGCTGGCGGCCATGCTGGGCATGACCTACGCCTTCGAGATCCCGGCGCGCCAGGCGCTCCTGGGCGACGTCGCCGGCGAGGACATGCCCAACGCCATCGCCCTCAACTCCTCCATCGTCAACGGGGCCCGGGCGGTGGGGCCGGCGCTGGCGGGCTGGGCGGTGGCGGTGCTGGGCGAGGGCTGGTGCTTCGCGCTCAACGCGGTCTCCTTCGCCGGCACCTTCTACGCGCTCTGGGTCATGCCGACGCCGCCGCAGCCGCCCGCCGTGGGCGGCCAGCGGGCCCACCTGGCCGAGGGGCTGCGCTACGCCTGGCGCACGCCGCACGTGCGCGCCCTGCTGCTGCTGCTGGCCGGCTCGAGCCTCCTCGCCATGCCCTACGTCACGCTCCTGCCCGTGGTGGCCGCCGAGGTGCTGCACGGCGGGCCGGCGCTCTTCGGCTGGCTCCAGGCGCTGGCCGGGGTGGGGGCCTTCGGCGGGGCGGTGCTGCTGCTCCTGCGGCGGGGGCTGCGCGGGCTGGTCCGGCGCGTCGGGGTGGGCGCCTCGCTGCTGGGCGCCGGCGTGCTCGTGCTGGGGCTGTCGCGCTCGGCGCCGCTGTCCCTCCTGGCGCTGGCCGTCACCGGGCTCGGCTTCATCACGCAGATGGCGGGGACCATGACGCTGCTCCAGGCGCTCTGCCCGAAGGAGCTGCGCGGGCGGGTCATGGGGCTCTTCTCGACCCTCTTCGTGGGCGTCACCCCCTTCGGCGCGCTGGCCTACGGCGTGGCGGCCCACCGGGTGGGGCTGGCCGCCACGCTGGCGTCCGGCGGGGCGGCGGTGCTGCTGGCGAGCGGCGCCTACCACCTCGCCCTGCCGCGGCTGCGGCGCCACGTCGCCGCGGCGCGGCCGGAGCTGGCCCCGGCGGACCTGCCGTGACCGCGCGCCCGGCCGAGCGGCACCCGCTGCTCCACCCCGCCCTGCTCCTCTCCCTGGCCCAGCTCCTCTGGGCCGGCAACTTCGTGCTGGGCCGGGCCGTCAGCGCCCACGTGCCGCCGGTCGCCCTCGCCTTCTGGCGCTGGGCGGTGGCGCTGGCGGTGCTGCTCCCGCTCACCTGGCGCTCCGTGCGCGCCAGCTGGCCCGCCGTGCGCGGCTCGCTCGCCGTCCTGGTCCCGCTCGGCATCCTCGGGGTCGGCAACTTCAACGCGCTGGTCTACGTCGGCCTGGGCCAGACCACCGCCACCAACGCGGCCCTCCTCAACTCCGCCTGCCCCGCCTTCATCCTCATGCTGGCCCCGCTGCTGGGCGGGCCGCGGCCGGGGCGCGGCCAGGTGCTCGGCATCCTCACCTCGCTGCTGGGCGTGCTGGTCATCGTGGCCAAGGGGGATCCGCGGACGCTGCTCGGCCTCGCCTTCAACCGCGGCGACGCCTGGGTCCTCGCCGCCGTCCTCTCCTGGGCCTGCTACACGGTGCTCCTGGCGCGCCGGCCGGCCGGGGTGCCCGCCATGGCGCTCCTCACCGTGACGGTGGCCATCGGGCTCGGCTGGATCGCCCCGTTCTACGCCGCCGAGGCCTGGCGCGGCGCCCGCGTGACCTGGGACGCGGTCACGCTGGCGACGCTGGCCTACGTCGGCGTGCTGGCCTCGGTGGTGGCCTACGCGGCCTTCAACCACGGCGTGGCGGCGCTGGGGCCGCAGCGCTCCGGCGCCTTCCTCCACCTGCTGCCCGCCTTCGCCTCGGTGCTGGCGGCGCTGCTGCTCGGCGAGGCGTTCCACGCCTACCACGCGGCCGGCATCGGCCTGGTGCTGCTGGGCGTGCGGGTGGCCGGCGGGCGGGCGCGCCGCGCCGATCCCCCCGACGCCTGACGCGCCGGCGCGGCCGCGCTACAGCCCGACCGCCTTCATCCCGGCCTCCGGGTAGCGCGTGCCGGCGGCCGCCCCCCGCGGCATGAGCTCGTCGAGCCGGGCCAGGTCGGCGCTCGTGAGCACCACGCCCGCGGCGCCGGCGTCCTCCTCGAGCGTGGCGCGCCGCTTCGTCCCGGGGATGGGGACCACGTCGGCGCCGCGCGAGAGCACCCAGGCCAGCGCCAGCTGGGCCGGCGTGCACCCCTTGGCCCTGGCCAGCCCGGCCACCCGCTCCACCAGCTCCAGGTTCTGCTGGAAGTGGGCCCCCTGGAAGCGCGGGTTGCTGCGCCGCCAGTCGCCCTCGGGGAGGTCGGCCGGGGACTTGAAGCGGCCGGTCAGGAAGCCGCGGCCGAGCGGGCTGTACGGCACGAAGCCGATCCCCAGCGCGCGCACGGTGGGGAGGATGGCCTCCTCCGGGTCGCGGCTCCAGAGGGAGTACTCGGTCTGGAGCGCGCTGATGGGGTGGACCGCGTGGGCGCGCCGGATGGTGTCCGGGCCGGCCTCCGAGAGCCCCAGCCAGCGGACCTTCCCCGCCTTCACGAGCGCCGCCATGGCCCCCACCGTCTCCTCGATGGGCACGGTGGGATCCACCCGGTGCTGGTAGTAGAGGTCGAGGTGATCGAGGCCGAGCCGCCGCAGCGACGCCTCGCACGCCTGCGCGACGTACTCGGGCTTGCCGGAGACGCCCAGGAAGGCGCCGTCGGGGGCCCGCCGGTTGCCGAACTTGGTGGCGATGATCACCTGGCCGCGCTTGCCCTTCAGGGCCCGCCCCAGCAGCTCCTCGTTCTTGAACGGCCCGTACATGTCGGCCGTGTCGAAGAAGGTGATGCCGAGCTCGATGGCGCGGTGGAGCGTGGCCACCGACTCGGCCTCGTCGGTCGGCCCGTAGAAGTCGCTCATCCCCATGCACCCGAGCCCCAGGCTCGAGACCGTCAGCCCCTGCCTGCCGAGCTTGCGCTGCTCCATGTCGCGGCTCCTCTCCGGTGCGTCGTGGTGGTCGGTGCGGCGCCCGTCAGATAACGGGCGCGGGCGCGGCGCGCCGCGCCGCAGGTCCGGCTCGATCGGGCCGGCTCGGAGCGGGGGTTCAGAGCGGCTGCACCAGCGACAGCCCGGCCGCCACGTCGGGCGCGTTGGTGTCGTAGAACCAGATCCAGCCCACCGCGGACCGTGAACCCAGCGTGAAGTCCTCCGAGAGCCAGGCGGTCAGCCACCGCCAGCGCAGCCCCACCGTGACCTGGTTCTGCGACCTGGTCACGGCGGTGAGGGCGTCGCCCTGCAGCGGGGCGCCGTCGACGCGCCAGCCGCGCTCGAAGAGGGCGGAGAGCCAGCGGCTCTCGACGGCCACCGCCCAGTCGCCGCGCCAGCCCACCAGCGAGGCCTCGGCGCCGAGCTGCCACCGGCGCAGCCGGAGCGGCAGGCCGCCCGGCAGGGGCGAGACGCGGCGCAGCGCCACCTGGGCGTGCCCGGTGAGCCCGGGGAGGAGCGGCAGGCTGCCGCCCAGCCCGGCCCCCGCGTCGAGGCCGCCGGAGCCGCCCAGGTCGGCCGGTCGCCCGAGCGGGAGCTTCACGTCGAGCCGCAGCGCCAGCGCGGCGGGGAGCCCCAGCCGCTCGCCCTCGGCGAGCCGGAGCGCGGTGCGGACCGCCAGGTCGCCCACGGCCAGGCGCGGCGCGGTCAGGTCGAAGAGCGCCGCGCCGCCCGGCTCCCCGAGGTGGAGCGCCACCGCGTCGCGCGGGTAGACCGGGCGCCCGAAGTCGTTGTACCTCCCGAAGCGGTGCCAGGCCTCGATGGCGTGGTCGGTGTAGCCGCCCCAGTGCTCGGTGAGCCGCCACTCGAGCGCGGTGTCGAGGCGGCGCGTCACCGGGCCCGCGCCCGCCAGGCGTGCCCAGGGGAGCCGGAGCGTGAACGCCAGCCGGTCCGCCTGCTCGTCGAGCTGCACCAGCACGGTGCGGCCGGCGCGGGTCAGCCGGGTCGGGACCGACCAGGAGTTGGCCAGGGTCCAGCGGACGTCCAGCGCGGCCCCGGCCGGCCGGGCGTCCTCGAGCGGCAGGTCGAGCACCAGCGCGCGGAGCGGGCCGGGCGTGTCCACGCCGAGCGGCCGGTCCGGGCGCGGCGGCCCTCCGGTGTCGGCCAGGCCGGGCGTGGCCGCGAGCAGGGCGAGGAGCGCCGGCAGGGGGGCGAAGGCCGAGGCGCGGCGCATGCGCGTGGTTCTAGCCCGCGGCGCGCCGCGCGGCGAGGCATGATGGAGGGGTGAAGCGGACCGCCCGGCTCGCGCTGCGCAACCGCGACCTCCTCCTGGAGGCGCTGCGCCGCCTCCTGCCTGATCCTTCCGCTCCCGCCGCTCGGGCGGGGCCCTCCGCTCCCGCCGCTCGGGCGGGGCCCGCCGCGGCCGGACCGGCCGCGCACCGGCCGAGGGTGCTGGAGCTGGGGAGCGGCACCGGCGAGCACCTAGATCGG
>JAJYAW010000207.1 GCA_021779335.1 Myxococcales bacterium
CGCCGCCGCCCGAGGCCGCCAGGCCTCCGGTCGCCGCCAAGGAGCCCCCCCGGACGGCCGCCAAGGAGCCCCCGCGGACGGCCGCCAAGGAGCCGCCCCGGCTGGCCGCCAAGCCGGCCGCGCCCAAGGCTCCGCCGAGGGTGGCCGCCGCGACGAAGCCGGCGCCCGCGGCGGAGAGGCCGGCCGCCCCGGGCAGGAAGAAGGACTCGGTGCTCGACTTCGATCAGGGGGCCGAGGACGACCTGGCGGCCGCGCTCGGCGGCAGCGGCCGCCCCGTCTACGTGCCCCCCAGGCCCGGCGCCGCGACGGTGCCGGACCGGCTCACCGACGCGCAGATCACCGAGGTGGTGCGCGGCCGGGTGGACGACCTGCGCGGCTGCGCGGCCCGGACGCCCGGCGGCAAGGGGACGCTCAAGGTGGCCTGGACCATCCTGCCGGACGGGACGCCCCGGGACGTGCGCAGCCTGACGCCGGAGCTCGCCAACAGCGAGTTCGCCCGGTGCATCACCGGCGTCGTGAAGGGGCTCCGCTTCCCCAGGCTGGCCGACCCCAAGGGCCAGCCGGTCACCTTCCCGTTCGGCTACTGAGCCCGCCTTGACCTCCGCGCCGCAGCCACCGCCCGCGGCGGGCGCCGGCGTGCCCCTCGAGGCCATGCGGCTGGCCGACCTGGAGGCCCTGCGCCTGGTGCTGCGCGGCGGATCGGTCATCGACTGGCGCAAGCTCGACTTCCAGGCCCTGGACGAGGTGGACGCCTTCCTGCGGCTCAACCTCTTCGACCTGGAGGAGGCGCGGGACGAGCGGCGGCTCCGGGCCATCCTGGCCCAGGCGGTCGAGTACCTGCGCGGCGCCTTCGGCTACCGGGTGGCCGAGCCGGTGGCCCGGCCGGAGGACCTGCGCCACCTCTTCCTGCTCGCCTCCGGCACCCTGGAGCCGCGGCGGTACCGCCGCATCGCCTGCGTGGTCCTGAAGGTGATGCACGTCATCCACCACCTGGAGGCGCGCGAGCTGCTCTTCCGCACGCCCATCCGCGAGGCCGACCTGGCCGAGCGGGTGCACCGGCGCATCATGGCCGAGGCCGAGCGGATGCGGGCGCTCGGGCTGCCGGTGGTGGAGTTCCGCGGCAACGTGAAGTCCCGCGAGTCGCTGGTGACCAAGCTGCTGGCCAAGAAGGAGTCGGTGGCGGCGCAGGTCTTCGACCGGGTGCGCTACCGGGTGCTCACCGAGCGGCCCGAGCAGATCCCGTCGGTGGTGCTCCACCTGACGCGCCACCTCTTCCCCTTCAACTACACCGTCCCCGGGCAGGTCCAGAACAGCCTGTACCGCTTCGGCGACCTGCTGCTGGCCCACCCGCGCGGCGCCGAGCTGGCCACCGAGCTGCAGCTGCCGCTGGAGGCGGAGGCGCGGGACCCCGCCGAGCCGCGCAACCAGTTCAGCGGGCGGGGCTTCAAGGTCCTCAACTTCGTGGCCGACGTGCCCGTGCGCATCGACGAGCTCCTGCCGCCGCTCGACCCCATGTCCGACGAGCTGGGCAGCGTGGTCTTCGCGCTGGTGGAGTTCCAGGTCCTCGACGCCGGGACCGCCCAGCAGAACGAGCAGGGCGAGGCCTCCCACGACCGCTACAAGCGGCGGCAGCTCAAGCAGGTGCTGCGGCGGCTCTCGCGCGGCCTGGTGGTGCCGAAGAAGCGGCCGCGGCGCGGGGGGCGGGCGCCCGGGGGGGCGTGAGCGCCGCCTACCTCCGGTTCTTCTTGCGGTTCTTCTTGCGCGCCTGCCGCTCCGCCTTGCGCTTCCTGGCGCGGGCGTCGCGGTCCTTGGCGCTCTCGGCCACCGCCACGGGCTCCGGCGCGTAGCCCATGAGCCGGGCGCGGGCCATGGCGGCCGCCGGCATGGGTGGCGTGTAGCCCTTGGGGAGCCCGGCCATGCGGGCCATGGCGGCCGGGTCCATGCCGCCGTCCATGGCCTCCAGGGCGGCCGCGTCGGCGCCCAGCACGTCCTCCATCCCCTTGCCCTGCAGCTTGCGCAGCCCCATGAGGTTCTTGATGCCGGGCAGGCGCGAGAGCAGGCCGGGGGCGGAGCCCAGCGTCTTCATGACCGCCTTCATGGCGTGGTACTGCTTGAGGAGGTCCCTGACCTCCTTGTCGGTGCGCCCGGAGCCCCTGGCGATCCGCTTGAGGCGCGGCTCGGTGATGGAGTCCGGGCGGAGCCGCTCCGCCTGGGTCATCGAGCCGACCATGGCGACGATCTTGTGGAGCGCCTGGTCGTCGAACTGGAACCCCTCGGGCAGATCCCCGAAGAGCGGGAACTTCTCCATGAGCTCGCCGAGCGGGCCCATCTTGCGGATGAGCTGGATCTGCTCGACGAAGTCGGCCAGCGTGAACTCGCCGGAGAGGATCTTCTGCGCGTCCGCCTCCGCCTTCTCGGCGTCGACGTGCTGCTCGAAGTCCTGCATGAGCCCGACCACGTCGCCGAAGCCCAGGATGCGCGAGGCCAGCCCCTCCGGGCGGAACTCCTCGAGCCGGTCCAGCGTCTCGCCCATGCCGAGGAACTTGATGGGCTTGCCGGTCACCTCCTTGATGGAGAGGGCCGCGCCGCCGCGGGCGTCGCCGTCGAGCTTGGTGAGGATGAACCCGTCGAGGGCGAGGCGCCGGTCGAACTCGGCGGCGGTCTTCACCGCGTCCTGCCCGATCATGGCGTCGACCACCAGCAGCACGTTGTGCGGCGCCACGCCGGCCTTGATCTGCTCCAGCTCCACCATGAGCGTGTCGTCGATGGCGAGCCGGCCGGCCGTGTCGTAGATGAGGACGTTGGCCTTCTCCTGGGCCGCCGCGGCCAGGGCCAGCCGGCACAGCTCGGGCGGCTGGACGCCGGCCTGGTGGAAGACCGGCACGCCGAGCTGCCGCCCCAGCACCCGGAGCTGCTCCACGGCCGCGGGGCGGTAGATGTCGGCCGCCACCAGCATGGGCCGCTTGCCGTCCCGCTGGAGGCGGCTGGCCAGCTTGCCGGCGGTGGTGGTCTTGCCGGACCCCTGCAGGCCCACCATCATGATGCCGGTCGGGCCGCGCTCGGCGAAGCGGAGCGAGGTGTCGACGGGGCCCATCAGCCCCTCGAGCTCGTCGTGGCAGATCTTGATGAAGTGGTCCTGCGGCGAGACCTTGACCTTGCCCCTGGCGGTCTTGACCGAGGTCTCCACCACCTCGCCCACGGCCTTCTCGCGGACCCGCGCCACGAAGCGCTTGACCACGTCGAAGGCCACGTCGGCCTCCAGCAGGGAGACGCGGATGTCGCGCAGCGCCTCGTCGACCACCTCGGCGGTGATCTCGGTGCGGCCCTTCAGCCTGTTGCGGGCGGCCTTGAAGCCCTTGGAGACCGTCTCGAGCACGGCGGGTGACCCTCCTCGGAAGGCGGGTGGTATAGCACGCCCATGCTAGGGTTTCCTGCCATGGACGACGGCCCGCACTTCTTCTCGGTGGAGGAGGCCAACGACCTCGTCGGCGCCCTCCAGCTGGAGTTCGGGCGGGTGGCGCAGGTCCGCTCCGAGCTCCAGCCGCTCATCGAGTCGATGGGCGGCGCCGAGGTGGCGGTGGCCATCCTGCAGGACGGCGGCGCGGCGCCGGCGGGGCGGGAGGCCGACGCGGCGAGGCTGCAGCGGCTGGCCGGCGAGATCACGGCGGCGGTCGAGCGCATCAACGAGCTCGGCTGCCTGGTCAAGGACCTGGAGCAGGGGCTGGTGGACTTCTACTCCCTGCGCGACGACGAGCCCGTCTTCCTGTGCTGGCAGTTCGGCGAGCCGGCGGTGACCCACTGGCACCCGCTGGACGGCGGCTTCGGCTCGCGCCGGCCCATCGAGGGGGTCACGGTGAAGCCCCGCCCTTCGTGAACTGACGGCCGCCGCGCGCGGCGGGGCCGCGGGGGAGAGTAGGGCCGCCCGGGGTCGAACCGGGACTCCCCGTGAAGGGACGCGGATTTTAAGTCCGCCGCGTCTGCCAGTTCCGCCACGGCCCCAAACCTACGTCTGCTTGCCTTTCCTGCGATCCAGCCGAGTGACGTGGCCGCTGCCCTGGCCCGTTCTTGGCCCAAACTCCACCGAAACCCGGTCCACGTCGGCGAGCGCCACGTCCTGGCTCTGGAGGTGGGCATACCGCTGGGTCACCAACGGCGAGGAGTGGCCGAGCAGGAGGGACAGCCGCGTGAGCTCGCCGCCGGCCAGGACGTACTGGCTCGCGTAGGTGTGACGGGTGGACTGATAGAACGTCACGGCAGGTAGCCCGGTCCCGTCCAGCGCCCTCGCCAGGGCCGCGGATAGGGTCTGGGGGCGCAGGAACCGGGCCGGCGACCGGGAGGGGCCAGAACGTCGCCCAGGGCGCGCCGGCGGGCAGAGCAGGCCCCGCCCGCCTCGGGCCAGGGCGGCCTCGCGGAGGAGCGGCAGGAGGTCGGCGGGGATGGGCAGGATGCGGGCCTCGTAGTCCTTCACCGGCCCGAGCCGGCCGCGGGCCACGGCCCGGCTGATGGCGGCCTGCCGGCGCTCGAGGTCCAGGTCCTCGACGTGGAGCCCAAGGATCTCCCCGGTCCGCAGCCCGAGCCGGGAGGCCACCGCGAACGCGAGGGCGGGGACCCCGGTCATGCGCCGGTAGACCCGGGCCACGTCCTCGGGCCGGCGCAGGTACGGGACCAGGCGTGGGTCGGAGTCCGGCCGCATCAGGGCCCGGGTCGAGCGAGGCAGCCGCTTGGTGGGGTCGGCGATCGCCCCGGTCTCGCGGGGGCGCTCGGCCAGGTCGCTCCACAGGGTAGACAGGAGCCGGTGCCCGCGCTGGACCGTCGCCGGCGCTAGGCCAGCCGCCCGCTGCGCCTCGGCCCACGCCCGGATGCTCCCCTGGGTCACCTCGGCGCACCGGAGCCGGCCGAAGGTCGGGGCGAGGTCTCTAGCCCACCGGGTTCGGTCCGTGTCGGCGTCGCGGTGCGTCTTGGCCCGCCGAGCCAGCCACTCCGCGGCCAGGTCGGCCAGGGTCGGCATGCCCCGCGGGTCCGGCTCGAGCCCGATCCGCTCCCGGGCCAGGTCGCCGCGCCTTGCGTCCAGGGCGCGCTGGGCAAGGTCCCGGGTCGGGAACCCGGACTCTCGCCGGCGCCGGCCCGCCTCCCGCCAGCGGATCGACCACCCCGAACCGGGCGACGATGGGGGGATGACCTGGCCGGCTCCCCAGGCGCGGCGGCGAGGCATGGCCGGACGCTACCGGGTCGGCGAGGCGTCGTCCAGCCGGACCCGGACAGACCGGCCCAGGCGGACGACGGGCACCTCTCCGGTCTTGACCCGTCGGCGCATGGTGCGGACGGACACCCCGAAGTGCCGGGCGGCCTCCTCCAGGGAGACGGGCTCGGCCCTCCTCGCCGCGGCCAGGGCTGCGAGTTCGGCCCGGATGGCCTGCAACTCGCGCATGACCGGGGCCAACTCGTCTTGCAGATCAAGCGCCGCCATCTCCTACCCCTCCCCCTTCCACGCGGCCAGGGCGGAGCGGAGATCGCAGACCATCTTCCATTCCTTCGTGTGCGTGTAGAACTCCTCCTGCTCGGGCCAGACGTGGTCCACCACCGCCTCCGCCGCCCCCACCACCCTCTCCGCCGCGGCGAGACGGGCTCGGAGCGTGGCGATCTCGTTGTGCATCTTGGTCTTGGAGCACCCTTCGCAGCCCTCGCGCGGTACGGCCCCGTGCCGGCGGCAGGCATTGAACGCGCCGCTCACGTCCCCCCCTCCCCGCTGCCCCCGGTCGTCCCCGGGTCCTGGGCGAG
>JAJYAW010000208.1 GCA_021779335.1 Myxococcales bacterium
AGTGGAAGCGGATCGAGCTGCTCGGGAGGCTCAAGGCCTTCCTGACCGACTACGCCGAGGCGCTGGAGGCGTGGCGCGAGAAGCGGCGGAGAGCGGTCTTCCCGGCCGGGACCTACCTGATGCGGGTGGCGCACGGCGTCGTGTGCGCCGCCGCCGGGTAGGCGGGGCCTCCGAGGACCCACTTCACCACCCCTTGCCGCGAGCCCACCAAGGCGCGCCGGGCGGGGGTGTGTCCGCGGCCCGATCAAAGGATGATCTGGCAGGTGAATCGACCGCGCGGGATGGCGATGGCGCTGGTGTCGGCTCAAATCCAGGCTCCCCGTGGCTCCGGACGTCTCGGCAGATGTCAGGCGTCTGGTCGGTCCCGGTCCGGCCGGCTCGTTACTCTCGGTCCGGTCGGTGCGGTCGCGAGGTCGCGCGGTTCGGTCGGTATTACTCTCGGTCAGGTCGGTGTTACTCTCGGTCAGGTCGGTGGGTCGGTGGTCGGTCCGGTCGGTCCGGTCCCCTGAACCGGTGACTTCCAGTCACCCTGGAGCCTGGTATCAGACTCGAACTCCGCCCAGGCGGCCCGCCCACGGCCTCGCCACCCGCACGCCGCCCGAGAGGACCTCGTGACCCGATCGCCGCGCTCCATCGTCCTGCCAGCCTTCCTCGCTTTCCTCTGCTGGAGCGGGGCGACGCCGGCCTCGGCGGCGACCCTGGTCACGGAGGAGAACTCGGACCGCCTGCTGGCCGGGCTCCGGGCCATGCGCTACGCGGGTCCCATCCCGGCCCTGACGGGGTTCAGCCCGGCCAGCGTCGTCAAGCCCGGGGGGCTCCTCAAGGGGGGGAAGGACTACACGACGCCGTATCGCAGCGCACAGGGCTGCGTGGCGTTCTTCGCCCCGCTGGCTGAGGGCGAGCACGACCTTGGGCTGAAATGGGAGGGGCGGAAGTGCGATGGCCAGCCGCTCCGGGGAGAAGGGACCCTTTCGATCACCTACAGGCTCGACGGGCCCAAGGGGAGCTTCCGGCTGGTCTCCGTGTTCCGGGGCTCGTTCGAGAACGGCATGCTGTCTGGAAAGGGGGAGAAGGCCAACTTCTCCTACGAGGCGAGCGGCCAGATCAGGGAGGAGGTCTACGCCTTCTCGGGCCAGTTCGCCGACGGGCTGCTCGACGGGCCCGGCCGGAAGGCCTTGACCAAGGCGGCGACGAGCCAGCCGAGCGCCCAGGTCGTGGAGGGCAACTTCAGCGCGGGGACGCCACTCGGCGAGGTCGTCTTCTCCCAGTTGCACCCCTACCCGGGGGTCGAGGCCGAGACGAAGACCCTCATCTTCGACGTCAACGGCCGGCCGCTCCTGGCCCAGCCGGACTCCAACGGGGCCATCTTCTTCACCGGCGACGCGCTCGGCTGGAACACCCACGTCACCGCGCTCAAGAGCGACTGGTCGGTGCGCGAGGCGATCTTCTTCCGCACGCCGAAGGAAACCCGCGGCCAGGCGACCCCCTTCCTGCTGGCGGGCTGCTCGAGCTGGGTCATCGACGTCGCCGGCCTGCACTGCCAGGAGGGGATCCTGATCTGGAAGCCCGCCGGCACCGTCCACTCCCTCCAGGCGTCGAGGAAGCCCTTCGAGATCCCCATGCCCTTCAAGACCCTGGGCAGCCCCGTCCGCGTCAACGACCGGGAGCGGCTCCTGCTCTCCTACCTCGGCTTCTCGCGGAAGGCCGAGGACGGGACCGAGGAGCTGACCTGCAGCTCGGATCTGACCTCGTGCCGCGGCAAGGCCGTCCTCCTGATCACCGAGGGGTACTACTTCTTCGGCCAGGTCGCCTACGAGGGCGGCGAGGTGCGCCCCCAGTCCGGGCTGTTCCTGCAGCGCACCCAGTCCAGCGAGCGGGTCCCCGCCAAGGACGAGCGGCGCGCCTTCTGCAAGGAGTTCCGCACCCCGACCGAGTGCCAGGACGGCTGGCTGATGCGAAGCGAGGACAGCTGGACCGGGACCTACGTCTTCAAGGGGCTCCGCTTCGACGCGAGGAGAGGCTACGAGCCGGAGCGCGGCGGCTTCCGCGCCGCCATGGAGGGCGGCGGGAGGTTCCTCTGGACCGAGGACCAGAGCTGGGCGGACCTCCGCGCGGAGGACGACCGGTTCGTCTCCGTCAGGGCCTGCGACAGGCCGCTCGAGGAGGGCACCTTCACCTGCAGCCTGGACGACGACGGCACGGTGATCTTCCAGCGGTCGGGGCGCTGACGCGCGAGCCGCGGCGCGCGCCGTCTGCTACAGTCCCCCGATGTCCATCCGCCTCTTCCTGATCGGCCTGCTCGTCGGCTTCACGGGTGGGCTCTTCGGCAAGGGCGGGAGCGCGGTGGCCACGCCGCTGCTGCAGCTGGCGGGGGTCCCGGCCTTCTTCGCGGTGGCCTCGCCGCTGCCCGCCACCATCCCGGGCACCCTGGTGGCCAGCATCGCCTACCTCAAGGAGGGGCTGTACGACCGCCAGGTGGTCTTCTGGAGCGTGCTCCTGGGGCTCCCGGCCACCGTCCTCGGGGCCTGGAGCAGCGATCTCGTGGGCGGGACGGGGCTGCTGCTCCTCAGCAACGTCGTCATCGCCGGCCTCGGGATCTCCTTCCTGGTCCGCCCCACCACGACGCGCGCCGAGCGGCCGCCCCTCGATCTCGCGGCCAGGCGCTGGCGCAGCGCCGCGGTCGGCGTGGTGGTGGGCTTCCTGGCGGGCCTCCTCGCCAACGCCGGCGGGTTCCTGCTCGCCCCGCTCTACGCGCGCGTCCTCCGCCTGCCCCTCAAGACCGCCTTCGCCTGCTCGCTGGTGGCCTCCGCCATCCTGGCGGTCCCGGGGACCGCCGTCCACGTCGCGCTCGGACACGTGGACTGGGGCGTGGTCGTCGTCTTCGGCCTGGGGTCGATCCCGCTCGCCTACCTCGGGGCTCGCACCGCGGTCCGCATGAACATCAAGGTGCTGGAGCCGATCTTCGGCGTCTTCCTGCTGCTCATCGGCGCGCTCGGCGCCGCCGACGGCCTGGGCTGGCGGCTCCACCTCTGACGGGCGGCCCGCCGGCCCCTCACCGCTCCCGCGCCGGCGGCAGGTCCTTCGACGCCATGTAGACCACGTTCCGGGTGGTCCGCTTGCCCCGGTACATGGCGCGGTCGGCCAGGTCGATGATCTCCGCCTTGGTGCCGGCGTGCTCCGGGAAGGCGGCCAGGCCGATGGAGGCGGTGATGCGGACCGGCGAGGCCTCGCGCGACAGGAAGCGGTGGTCCTCCATGGCCCGCCGGATCCGCTCGGCCACCTTGAGCCCGCCCCCGGAGTCGATGCCCACCAGCAGCATGACGTACTCGTCGCCGCCGTAGCGGACCAGGACGTCCTCGTCGCGCACGCAGGAGCGCAGCACCCTCGCCACCTCGACGAGCAGGCGCGAGCCGGAGAGGTGGCCGTGCTGGTCGTTGACCGCCTTGAAGTGGTCGAGGTCCATGAAGAGGAGCGTGAAGGGACGGCCGCCGCCCAGTTCCCGCTCCAGCACCACGTCGAGGTAGCGCGTGTTGTAGAGGTGGGTCAGGTCGTCGAGGTAGGCGAGGTGCTCCACCTGCTTGAGCCGCCCCAGGTTGCGCAGGGCCAGGCCGAGGTGGCGGCACACGAAGGTGGCGCTCTGCAGCCGGTCCGGGCCCGGCGGCTCCTTGATCAGCACCACCGCGGCGCCCAGCAGCGCCCCCTCCTCGGCCACCGGCAGGCAGAGGGCGTGGCTGGCGCCGTCCGGCCAGGCCGCGGCCGGGAGCGCCAGGGTGGCCACGCCGCGCTCGCCCAGGCCGGGCAGGGCGTCGCGCGCCGCGGCCAGCACGGTGGCGGCCTGCTGGTACTCCAGCCCGTGGGCGCCGGAGAGGACCCAGGTCCCGTCGGTGGAGAGCTCGGCCAGCAGCGAGGCCGCGCCGCAGCACTCCCCCCCCACCGCGGCCAGGGCCATGGGGACCAGCCGGTCGCGGTCCAGGGTGGCGGCCAGCCGCTGGCAGGTCTCGAACAGCTTGAGGTGGGCGCGCAGCGCCATGTTCTCGGCCAGCAGCGCGCGGGTGGAGACGCTGCGCTGCACGGCGTGCTGCAGCGCCTCGGGCGTGACCGGCTTGACGAGGTAATCGGAGGCGCCGGACTTCATGGCGCGCACCGCCGGGTCTACCTTGTCGAGGGCGGTGATGACCACCACCTCGAGGTTGGGATCCAGCTGCTTGGCGGCCGAGAGCAGGTCGAGCCCGGAGGAGCCGGGCAGGATGACGTCGGTGAGGAGGACGTCGAACCGACGCTGCGTCAGGATGCCGAGCGCGGCCTCCGCGTCGGCGGCCACCTCGACGTCGTAGCCGGCCGCCCGGAGGTAGTCCGAGTAGACCGTCCTGGCGAAGCGCTCGTCGTCGACGAGGAGGACCGCATGGGCCATGCGACCGGAGGTATATCATGGCCGCGTGACCTCCCTCCCGTCGGAGCGAAAGGCCCTCCTGTTCTCCGCCGGCGGCGTGCGCCTGGCGATCCGCCTCTCGCAGGTGCGAGAGATCCTGGAGGTCCCGGCCGGGGAGGGCGACGTGGTGGCGCGGGGCGAGCACCTGCCCTCCTCCTACGTCTCCACGGTGCTCGGCCTGTCCGGCGGCGCGGCGCGCTACGCCTTGATCACCGAGGCCGCGCCCCGCAGCGCCCTGCGCGTCGAGGCGCTCCACGGCATCGTCGACCTCGCCACGGCCGAGACCTTCCAGCTGCCGGTCCACACGCTCCTGCCGCAGCCCTCGCCCTACGCCGGCGCCTTGGTGACCAAGGGTGAAGTGGCCCTCGAGCTCACCGTCTCCTCCCTCGGCTTCGCGCCCATCGAGCCGGCGCAGGACTCGGGCGGTCCGCCGCCATCTCTGGGCCCGTGGCTGGAGCGGGAGCTCCGCTTCGCCCGGGGCGGCCTCGTCTTCGGCGTTCCCATCTCCATCCTCATGCAGGTGGTGGAGGCGCCGCGGCTCGCGCCGGTGCCGCTCACGCCCGCCTCGCACCGCGGGCTGCTGGTCCACGGGCGGGCGCTGCACGCGGTGGTGGACGTGGGGGTGCTCTATGGCCAGCCGCCGGCCGAGCGGGCCAGCCGGGTGCTGCTCCTCGACGCGGGCGGCGCGGCCGTGGGGGTGGTGGCCGATCGGGTCCTCGGGGTGGGAGAGGCCACCGGCGCGGAGGAGACGTTGAGGCCACCCTGGGACGCTGTCTTCGGCGCGGCCTAGGCCGGCGTAAGCTCCCGAAAATCTTGACACTCGGGAGAGCGCGGCGGTACTCCACTCGGAGCCCCTTTCTCGCCTCAGGGACCTCATCCATGCCAAAGACCCTGCTCCTCGCGGACGACTCGATCACCATCCAGAAGGTGGTGGCCATCACGTTCGCCAACGAGGACTACGCCGTCAGCACCGTGGACAACGGCGAGGACGCCCTGGCCAAGGCCCGGGCCATGAAGCCGAGCGTCATCCTGCTCGACGTGGTGATGCCGAGGAAGAGCGGCTACGAGGTGTGCCAGGCGCTCAAGGCCGACCCGGCGCTGGCCGCCATCCCGACCATCCTGCTGGCCGGCACCTTCGAGGCCTTCGACGAGAACCGGGCCCGGGCCGCCGGCGCCGACGCCTGGCTCCAGAAGCCGTTCGAGAGCCAGGCGCTCATCAACAAGGTGAAGGAGCTGGTCGAGGGGGCCGCGCCGGTCTCCGCGCCGGGGGTCATGGCCTACGGCCGGCCCGCCGAGCCCCCTGCAGCGCCGGCCCCCGTGGCCTCGCCGGCCGCCGCGCCCGCG
>JAJYAW010000209.1 GCA_021779335.1 Myxococcales bacterium
CGTCGAGGCGGCGCGCGCGCACCTGGCCGGCGCGGCGGCGGCCTACGGGCTCACCGCGGCCGACGCGGCCAGCGCGTCGGTGACCAAGGTCCACGACACCGGCCGCGGCCCCGTCATCGTCTCCTTCCGCCAGGCGCCGGGCGGCGTCGAGGTCTTCGGCGAGGAGGTCGGCGTGGCCATGGCGCGCGACCTCTCGCTGGTGGCGATCTCCGGCGCCCTCTCCGCGGCCGCGCCGCCCGCCTCGGCCGCCGGCGGCGGCTGGACGCTCGACGCCCCGTCGGCGGTGGCGGCGGCCCTCTCGGACCTCGCCGGCGAGGCGTTCGCGGCCGGTGACCTCGTGGCCGTGGGCCGGCGGGGCAGGTACCAGGCCTACGACCTCGCCCCGGCCGTCGCCGCCGCGCGGGCCGAGCGGTTCCTCCAGGCGGCCCGCGTGCGCCGCGTCTGGTTCCGCCTGCCTGCCGGCCTGCAGCCCGCCTGGCACGTCGAGCTGGCCTTCGAGAAGCTGGGGGCCGGCCAGCCGCTCACCTACGCCTCGGTCGTCTCCGCCGCCGACGGGGCGCTCCTCTTCCGCAAGGACCAGCGGGAGGACGACGCCTTCGCCTACCGGGTCTGGGCCTCCGACGTGGCCCCCTTCCTCCCCTTCGACGGCCCGCAGGGGCTGGCCGGCACGCCCCACCCGACCGGCACCCTCGACGGCTACCAGGCGCCCTTCGTGGCCCGCAACCTGGTCGCGCTGCAGAGCCTCCCGTTCTCGCGCAATGATCCGTGGCTGCCGCCGGGCGCCACCCAGACCTCCGGCAACAACGTCGTGGCCTACGCCGACCTGGTCGCGCCGACCGGCTTCAACGCCGGCGACGTCATGGGCGCCACCTCCTCGCCCGGCGCCTTCGACTGGGCCTACGACCTGGCCGCCGCGCCGGCCGCCACGCCCGACCAGCTCCAGGCCGCCATCACCCAGCTCTTCTACGTCGACAACGCGCTGCACGACTGGTTCTACGACGCGGGCTTCGACGAGGCCGCCGGCAACGCCCAGGCGTCGAACTACGGCCGCGGCGGCCTGGAGGGCGACCCGCTCCTGGCCGAGGCGCAGGACGCCTCCGGCACCGACAACGCCAACATGTCCACCCCCTCGGACGGCGGCTCGCCCCGCATGCAGATGTACGTCTGGCACAACAGCGACCTCGTCCGCGCCACGGTGAACCTGCCGGCCGCCATCGCGGGCCACCGGCTGGCGCAGTACGCCACCTTCGGCCCCCAGGCCTTCGCGCTGACCGGCGACCTCGTGCCCACCGTGCCGGCCAACGCCTGCCTGAACGGCACCAGCACCACCACCGGGAGCGTCACCAACGACCTGACCGGCAAGATCGCCCTCGTCGACCGGGGCACGTGCACCTTCGCCGCCAAGGTGAAGGCCGCCCAGGCCGCCGGCGCCGTCGGCGTGCTCGTCCGCAACGTCCTCCCCAGCCAGGTCTTCCTCGGCATGGCCGGCACCGACGCCACCATCGCCATCCCGTCGCTGCTCGTCGGCCTGGCGGACGGCGCCGCCATCGGGAACGCCATCGCCGGGGGCGCCGCCGTCAACGTGACGCTGGAGCGCGCCCCCGGCCTGATGCGCGACGGCACCATCGACGACCTCATCGTGGCCCACGAGTGGGGCCACTACCTGACCAACCGCCTGGTGCAGGACGCCGCCGGCCTCGACACCACCCAGGCCCGCGCCATGGGCGAGGGCTGGGGCGACTTCGTCTCGCTGCTGCTGGCGGTGCGCCAGGAGGACGCCCAGGTGGCCGCCAACGCCGGCTGGGGCGGCGTCTACGCCACCGCGGGGTTCGTGGCCAGCGGGCTCGACGGCGCCGGCGCCCCGAACCAGGGCTTCTACTGGGGCATCCGCCGCATGCCCTACTCCACCGACTTCACCAGGAACAACGAGACCTTCAAGAACGTCCAGGACAGCTCGGCCGTCCCGGTGGGCGTGCCCTACGCCTTCTGGCCGGCGCCCTACACCACCGCCGCGAGCGGCGGCAACTCCGAGGTCCACAACGCCGGCGAGGTCTGGGCCTCGGCGCTGTGGGAGTGCTACGCCGCGCTGCTGCGCGACACCCAGGGCGCCGCGCCGCGCCTCACCTTCGACGAGGCCAACCTGCGCATGCGCGAGTACCTGGTGGCCAGCCTGAAGCTGCTGCCCCAGTCGCCCACCTTCCTGGAGGCGCGCGACGCGCTGCTGGCGGCGGCCCGCGCCGGCGACCTCTCCGACTACCTGGCCTTCTGGAAGGCCTTCGCCCGGCGCGGCTTCGGCGTCGGGGCGGTCGGGCCGTACGACCGCTACAGCACCACCAACGAGGGCGTGGCCGAGAGCTTCGCGGTGAGCGCCGTCTCGGTCGAGGCCGTGACCTTCGGCGCGGTCACCTCCGGCTGCGACGATCTCGACGGCACGCTCGACGACGGCGAGACGGGCACGCTGACCCTCACCCTGCGCAACCTCGGCCCGGTCGCCCTGCCGGCCACCGCCACCCTCGGCTCCAGCGACGGCCACGTCTCCTTCCCGCGGGGAGGGGCCGTGGCGGTCCCGGCCATCCCGGAGGGTGGCACCGGCACCGTGAGCGCCACGGTGGCGCTCTCCGGCGCCGCCCCCCTCGAGGTGGCCGACTTCCTCCTCACCTTCCCCGACCCCGGCGGGCAGCTGCTCCAGCCGGCGGTGGGGTTCCAGCTCCGCACCGAGGTGGACTCCCTCCGCGCCGCCTCCGCCACCGACACGCTGGAGGGCGACCACTTCGTCTGGACGCCGGCCGCCGACGCCCGCTACGCCACCGGCTCCCTCTTCGAGCGGCGAGCCGGCAGCCCGGTGGACCACTACGTCTTCGGGCCGGACCTCGGCTCGACGTCGGACCTCACCCTGACCTCCCCGCCGCTCCAGGTGGGCCCCGACAGCCTGACCGTGGCCTGGGATCACTTCTACATGTTCGAGTCGGACACCAGCGTCAGCCCCGGCGTGTTCTACGACGGCGGCGTGGTGGAGCTCTCCGACGACGGCGGCCTCACCTGGCTCGACGTGGGCGGCCCGCTCTACGGCGGCGCGCTGGTCGTCGCCGACACGGCCACCGGCTACGTCTCCACCAACCCGCTGGCGGGCCGGCCGGCCTTCGTGGACGCCAACCCCTCGGCCTACACGACGGGCGCCATGGACCACGTCAGCCTGGACCTGACCCACGCCTGCTCCGGCGGCTCCGCCTGCACCGGCAAGACGGTCCTCTTCCGCTTCCGCATCGGGTCGGACCAGGGGGTGGCCGGCCCGGTGGGCTGGCTCATCGACAACGTGGCCTTCGGCGGCCTCGTCAACGCGCCCTTCGACCTGCTGGTCCCCGACGCCCGCCGCTGCGTCGACCGGCCGCCCACCGCCAGCGCCGGCCCGGACCAGGTGGTCGACGAGGGGAGCCCGGTGACGCTCGACGCCAGCGCCTCCAGCGACCCGGACGCCGGCGCCGTCCTCTCCTACTCCTGGGTGCAGACCGCCGGGCCGGCCGTGGCGCTCGCCAACGTCGCCGAGGCGCGGCCGACCTTCACCGCCCCGGCCGTCGCCGCCGACACCGCGCTCGCCTTCCTGGTCACGGTGAGCGACGGCCTGTACTCGAGCAGCGCCACCGCGCTGGTGACGGTGCGCCACGTCAACCGGCCGCCGGTGGCCGACGCCGGCCCGGCGCAGGCGGTGGACGAGCGGGCGGTGGTGACGCTGGACGGCACGCGCTCCACCGACCCCGACGCCGGCACCCGCCTGGCCTTCGCCTGGACGCAGGCCGCCGGGCCGGCCGTGACGCTGCTGGGCGCGGCCACGGCCCAGCCCACCTTCGTGGCCCCCGCCGTGGCGGCCGACACCGTCCTCACCTTCCAGCTCGTGGTGAACGACGGCCTGGTCGACGGCCCGCCGGCCACCGTCGCCGTGACGGTGCGCCACGTCAACCGGCCGCCGGTGGCCAGCGCCGGCGCGCTCCAGCAGGTCGCCGGGGGGGCCGCCGTGACGCTCGACGCCACCGCCTCGAGCGATCCGGACGGGGACCCGCTCACCTACACCTGGGCCCAGCTGGCCGGCGGCCCGGCCGTCCTCTTCACCGGGGGCGGCACGCCCACCCCCAGCTTCACCGCGCCCCAGGTGGCCGCCGACACGCTCCTCACCTTCCGGCTCACGGTGAGCGACGGCCTGGCCTCGAGCCAGGCCACGGTCTCCGTGCTGGTGCTCCACGTGAACGCCGCGCCGGTGGCCAGCGCCGGCCCGCCCCAGAGCGTCCCGGAGCGGACCCTGGTGACGCTCGACGGCGGCGGCTCCTCCGACGCCGATCCCGGCACGGTCCTCGCCTACACCTGGACGCAGGTCGGCGCGCCGGCCGTCGTCCTCATCGGCGACGGCTCGGCCCACCCGGCCTTCCTGGCGCCCGAGGTGGACGCGGCCGGTGCGGTGCTCACCTTCAGCCTGGTGGTGTCGGACGGGGCGGCCGTCAGCGCCCCGGCCACGGTGCAGGTGACCATCACCAACGTGAACCGGCCGCCGGTGGTGGACGCGGGGGTCCCCTTCTCGGCGCCGGAGCGGAGCGCGGTGGCGCTGACCGCCACCGCCAGCGATCCGGACGGCGACCCGCTCACCTACGCCTGGACGCAGGTGAGCGGCCCGCCGGTGCTCCTCGGCGGCGCCGACTCCCCGGCGGCCACCTTCACCGCGCCCGAGGTCACGGCCGCCACCGACCTGGTCTTCCAGGTCGCGGCGAGCGACGGCAGCCTCACCGCCACCTCGCAGGTCACGGTGACGGTCGAGGACGTCAACCGCCCGCCGGTGGCCCAGGCCGGCCCGCCGCAGGCGGTCGTGGCCGGGACGGTGGTCCACCTCGACGCCGGCGGCTCGACCGACCCGGACGCCGGCGCCGCGCTGACCTACGCCTGGACGCAGACCGCCGGCCCGGCCGCGACCCTCGCCGGCGCCGACACGGCGACCCCGTCCTTCACGGCGCCGGCCGGCACCCTCACCTTCCAGGTGGCGGTGAGCGATGGCCGGGCCCTCTCCACCGCCTCGGTGACCGTGACGGCGACCCCCGCGCCGGGCCCGGGCGGCTGCGGCTGCTCGGCCACCAGCTCCAACCCGTCGGCGCTCGCGCCGTTCCTGCTCGGGCTGGTCTTCCTGCGCCGCCGCCGCCGGCTCCGCCCGGCGGCCGGGTAGGCGGGCCGCTCACCCCTCGATGGCGGCGTCCACCGGCGTGGCGGCGACCAGCGCCGCGAGCGCCCGCGGCGCCAGGCCCACCAGGAACCCGCGCGAGCCGCCGTTCACGTAGATGCGCGGCAGGTCGAGGATGGTCCGCTCCACGAAGACCGGCAGCGCCTTGCGGGTGCCGAGCGGGCTGGTGCCGCCCACCAGATAGCCGGAGTGGCGCTGCGCCACCTCCGGCTTGCAGGGCGCGATGCTCTTGCGGCCGAGCTGGCGCGCCAGCGCCTTCACGCTCACCTCGCGGTCGCCGTGCATCAGCACCACCAGCGGCGCGCCGGCCTCGTCCTCCATGACCAGGGTCTTCACCACCGCGTGCTCGTCGACGCCGAGCTCGCGGGCCGAGACGCGGGTGCCGCCCCGCTCCTCGTAGCGGTAGGGGTGCTCGGTGTAGGCGATCCCCTTCTCGCGCAGGAGGCGGGTGGCGGGGGTGCTGGGGCTCTTGCTCATGGCTCGGCTCCTCTGACGGCGCGCAGGGCGCGCGGCGCGGCCGCGGCGGGCCGGGCGGCCGCTCAGCGCGCCGGCAGCC
>JAJYAW010000210.1 GCA_021779335.1 Myxococcales bacterium
TTGAGGGCGGGTGGCGGCTGCTCCTGCTCCCCTGAGCATCGACCGTGCCAGGCGCGCGCGCGCGCGGCCTCCCGGTTCACGGCCGCTTGCCGCCGCCTCCGGCCGAGCGCGCCGGCCGGGAGGGTCACGGCGTGACGCCCCGGGTCACATGGTCGAGCGTCCGACCGCGAGCCCGGACGCCGCGGGGCCGGACCTCGCGCGGGCCTGCGGGCCGGATCCGGGTCGCGGCGGCCCCCGCAGGCGTCACGGCAGCCTCCTCAGGTAGCCGAGCAGGTCGATGCGCGTCAGCAGGCCGATGAACTCGTCGCCGTCGACCACGACCGGGACCAGCCCCCGCTCGAACATCGGCAGGAGCCCGGAGATCGGCGTCCGGACCGGGACGGTCTCGAGCCGCCTCGACATGACGCTCCGCACTGGATCCCGGAGGCGCGCCGGATCGTCGCTGATGGGCAGGAGGAGGTCCGACTCGTCGACGATGGCGACGACCCTGCCGCCCTCCAGCACCGGCAGCTGCGAGACGCCGTGGAGCTTCATCCGGCCGTAGGCGACCGCCAGCTGATCGCCGGGAGCGACGGCCACGACGGAGCCCTCGGCGTGGCGCCTGCCGACGACGTCGCGCAGGTCGCCCGTCGGGGCCCGATCCGCCAGGCCCTGGTCCGACATCCAGTGGTCGTCGAACATCTTCGAGAGGTACTTGTTGCCGCTGTCGCACACGAGGGTGCACACCCGCTTCGGGCGGTCCTGCTCCCGGCAGTACCGCAGCGCGGCCGCGATGAGGGTGCCAGAGGAGGAGCCCGCCAGGACGCCCTCGCTCCGGAGCAGGGCGCGCGCCGTGCCCAGGCTCTCTCGATCCGGGATGGAGTAGGCGCGGCGGACGCGGGAGAGGTCGCAGATGGGCGGCAGGAAGTCCTCCCCGATCCCCTCGACGAGCCAGGAGCCGGCGCTGCCGAGGGTGCCGGTCTCGACGTAGCCGGCCAGGACCGAGCCGACGGGGTCGGCCAGGATCAGCTCGCAGGCCGGGGCCGCGCGGGCGAGGAAGCGGGAGAGCCCGGTGATGGTCCCGCCCGACCCGACGCCGCAGACCATGGCGTCGATGCGTCCGCCGAGCTGCGCGAAGATCTCCGGGCCGGTCGTCGTCTCGTGAGCCAGGGGGTTTGCCGGGTTGCCGAACTGGTTGACGTAGAAGGCTCCCTCCTCTCGCGCCAGCCGCTCGGCCAGGTCCTGGTAGTACTCTGGATGCCCCTTCACGACGTCCGAGCGGGCCGGCACGACCGTGGCGCCCAGGGCCTTCAGGTGGAAGATCTTCTCCTGGCTCATCTTGTCCGGGATGACGAGCGTGAGCCGGTAGCCCCGCTGCGCGGCGACCAGGGCCAGGCCCAGGCCGGTGTTGCCGGCGGTGGCCTCGACCAGGTGGCGGCGCTCCCCGCCGAGGTGGCCATCGCGCTCGGCCGCCTCGATCATCGACCGGCCGATCCGGTCCTTGATGGAGCCACCCGGGTTCTGGCTCTCGAGCTTCAGGAAGAGCTGGCACGGGCCGGTGTCGAGCCGCGTGACGCGGAGCAGCGGCGTGCCGCCGACGAGATCGAGGACGTTCGTGGACGGCATGGTCGTTCACCTCGGGCAGACCCCGGCGCGGCCGCGACGCGGGAGGCGGCCGCGGCGGGCTTCAGGCCGCCTCGCGGGTCGAGCCCGGCGTCACGTGCCGGACGGTCCCCGAGACGGGCAGCGGCCGCCGGAGGATGTCGAGCACCGGGCAGTGCTGCTCGACCAGCCTGGCGAGCGCCTCGATCTTCTCGGCGGGTTCCGGGGACACCACGCGGGTGGCGAAGCCCACCCGGTCGAAGCCGGCCGGGATGGTCGGGTCGCCGAGGAAGCCGCGGACGTCGAGGTGCCCGCTGGTCTCGACCTCGACGCGGTCGACGCGGAGCCCGAGGGCGCTGGCGTAGGCGCGATAGACGATGGCCTGGCAGCTCCCCAGCGCGGCCAGGACGGCCTCGACGGGGTTCGGCGCGGTGTCCGAGCCGCCGAGGGTCGCTGGCTCGTCGGTCCGCACCTCGAAGCCGCGGATGGTGGACGAGGTGGTGAAGGCGTCGGTCGTGGACACGGTCGACGCCCGGAACACGGCGCGGGCGGCCGCGGGGTTCTCGGTCACGGCGGCGCTGAGGGACTGGATGGCCTGCTGGATCTGCTCGCTCATGGCTGCTCCACGGGCTGCGGTGGTGACGGCGCGACCCGGCAACCCCGCGGGCGCGCGCTCGGTGCATCGCTGCAGTGAGGTGAGGCGCGGCGCCGCTCAGCCGGGCTTCGGCGCCGGCAGGACCGGCGCGCGACAGCGGCGGGACCTCGACCGCTCGCGGGGGCGGCCGGGACGGGCGGCGGTCGGCGGCGAGCGATCGGGGTGCATGCCGGCATCCTGCATGACGGACGTGCGTCCTGTCAAGCGGACAGCGGATGAATGTCCGCTTCAACAGATGCAGGGTCGGCGAGCGCGCGCCGGTGAGCGAGCCCGCCCCGACCTACGCCGTCGCCGCGGGAGCCGCGGCCGCCGCCGGCGCCACGCCGGTGTCCCGGCCCTGCAGCCGGCCCAGGTGGCGCTCGTACAGGTCCAGGTCCTCGAGGAGGAGGACCCGGCCGGCCGGCAGGGCCCGCGCCGCGGCGGCCACGCCGGGGCCGCCCACCCAGCACTCCACCGCCGCCGGCAGGGTGCGCGCCACCTCTGCGAGCGCCGCGAGCCCCTCGGCGTCGCCATCACCACCGGTGAAGCCGAGGACCACCGCCCGCGGCCCCACCCGGCGGGCCGCCTTGACCAGCTCGGCGGCCGGCAGGTCCGGCCCCAGGTAGAAGGCGCCGAAGCCCGAGCCGGCCGCCACCAGCGCGGCCACCAGGGTGCCGAGCTCGTGCCGCTCCCCCGGCGGCGTGGCCAGCATGAGGCGCGGCGCCGTGTCCGGCACGGCGTGCAGCCGCGCCAGCGCGCCGACGAGGCTGCGCACCTCGGCCGTCACGAGGTGCTCCTGGGCCACCGAGGAGCGCCCCTCGTGCCAGCCCTCGCCCACCTGCCGCAGGAGCGGCAGCGCCACCTGGCGCGCCAGCGTCCGCGCCGGCAGGACGGCGGCCAGGCGCGAGAGCTCGCGGCGGAGCGCCGGGGCGTCGAAGTGCTCCACCGCGGCGAGCAGCGGGCCGAGGTCGGCCGGGGTGGACGGCGTCGGGCCGTCGTAGGGCACCGGGTCCGGGCCGCGCGTCAGCAGGGCGCGCAGCTCCTCCGAGCCCAGGACCGCCACGCGGCCGATGGCGTGCCCCTGCGCCACGAGCTGCCGCAGCAGCTGGAGCCGCTCCACGTCCGCCTCGCTGTAGAGCCGCCCCCGCTCGTCCCGCTCCGGCTCGACCACGGCGTAGCGGCGCTCCCAGGCCCGCAGCGTATCGACGGTGATGCCGGTCAGCTTTGAGACGGCGCGGATCGGGTAGCGGAGGGGCTTCATCTTCGGGCTCCGGGGTGGGACGGCCCACCCCGGGCGATATGTCCAGCCCGCATCATGGACGCAAGGCGGACGTCGGCCCCCGATCGGACCTCCCCGGCGGCGACGCCCCGCCGGCGGCGCGGGCGCGGGCGCCGACGGCGCGTGAACGGCTCGTGATTCCGGGCGGCTGGGCGGCGGGGGCGCCGGCGCCGGCGCCGGCGCGCCGGCCGCTTGACCCTCACGCCACGTCAGGGCCTATCCATGGGTCCGGAGGTGGTCGCGATGGGGATGAAGGTGAGCGAGGTGGCGCGCCTGGCCGGCGTCTCGGTGCGCACGCTCCACCACTACGACGAGATCGGGCTGCTCCGCCCCGGCGGGCGCAGCGCGGCGGGCTACCGGCTCTACCGGCCGGAGGACCTGGCGCGGCTGCAGCAGGTCCTCTTCTTCCGCGAGCTGGGCTTCCCGCTCGAGGAGATCGTCCGCACCCTGTCCGGCAGCCCCGACGAGGTGACCGCCGCGCTGCGCGAGCAGCGACGGCTCCTGGCCTCGCAGGCCGCCCGCGCCGGGGCCCTGCTGGCCGCCATCGATCGCGCGCTCGAGGAGCGCGAGGGAGGCAGCGTCATGACGGACGAGGAGCGGTTCGAGCTGTTCGGTGCGCAGGATCCCGCCCGGCACGAGGCGGAGGTCCGCGCCCGCTGGGGGCAGACCGAGGCCTTCGCCGAGTCGGCCCGGCGCACCCGGCGCTACGGCGCCCGGGAGTGGGGCGCCATCCAGGCCGAGGCCGGGGAGCTCTCGGCGGCGCTGGCGCGGCTCGCCGAGGCGGGCGCGCCGGCCGGTGGCCCGGAGGCCATGGCCCTGGCCGAGGCGCACCGGGCCCACCTGGAGCGGTGGTTCTACCCCTGCCCTGCGGCCATGCACCGCGGGCTCGGCGACCTCTACGTGGACGATGCGCGCTTCGCGGCCAGCTACGAGCGGGTGCGGCCGGGCCTGGCCGCCTACCTCAGGGACGCCATCCGGGCCAACGCCAGCCGCCTCGAGGCGGCCGGCGCCGCCTGACCGGGTCAGCGCCGGGCGGTGGGGACCGGCACGAGGTCGCCCGCGTCCGGCAGCACCAGCACGCGCGGGGCGGGGCCGGTGCGCCGCAGCGCCTCCGAGAGCGCCGCCTCGAGCGACGGCGCCGGCGTGGCGTAGCCCTGCGCCGCGGTGGCCGCGTCCATCGAGGAGACGAGCAGCAGCGTGTAGCGGTCCGGCAGGAAGCGGCGCACGCCCAGCTTGAAGATCCCCTCGTTGACCACCTGGACCGGGCCGATGCCGGCGGGGCACTCGGCCGCCACGATGACCACGCCGCCGTCGCGCAGCAGCAGGCCGGCCGGCGGCACGAGCTTGGAGGCCTGGTAGAGGCTGCCGGAGACCGGCAGCGGCGCCGAGACGATCACCAGGTCGGCCGGCGCGGCCTCCACCTCGACCCAGGGGCGCAGCCGGCGCACCCCCTCGCGGTGCGCCAGCACGAGGTCGCCCGCCACCGCGCCCAGGATGGCGCCGCCGGCCTCCACCACGTTGAGCATGAAGGTGTCGCGCCCGAGGCGGCGCACCGCCTCCTCCAGGTCCTCGCGGCAGGGGTTCAGGTCGGCGCGCCCCAGGCTCGAGGCCGGGTCGGCCTTGAGCCGGTGGTTCTGCCGGACGTCCTCGGCGAAGCCGAGCCCGGGGAAGATCCCCTTGCAGCCGCCGCCGTAGCCGGCGAAGTAGTGCGGCTTGATGCGGCCGGTGGTGACCACCACGTCGGCCTCGGCCAGGCAGCGGTTGACGCGCAGCCGCGTGCCGCGCGAGGTCCTGCCCACCTCCACCATGGCGGCCGGATCGTGGCCGTCGTGGTTGACCAGCCGGTGGCGCGCCAGCACCTCCGGCGGCAGGCCGAGCCCGGCCGGAGCGCCCGGCGCGTGCGTGCCGTTGGCCACCGCCAGCGTGATCTGGTCGTCGGGCAGGGCCGAGAGCTCGCGCCGGACGGCGGCGAAGAGCTCGGCGCGCGGCTCGTCGCGCGAGGCGTCGGAGACGATGACCACGGCGCGGGTGCGCGCCGTCACCACCTGGCGCAGCGGGCGGCTCCCCACCGGCTGGTCGAGCGCCGCCTGGAGCGTGGCGGCCAGGTCGGCCACCGCGGGCGGCGCCGGCGGGGCCAGCACCTCCACCGCCACCCCGTCGGGGAGCCGGAGCGGGAGCGGGCGGGCGCCGTAGGCGAGCTCGATCACTGGACCTCCCGCGCCGGCGGCGGGGCGTCGGCCGGCCCGGCCCGGCTGGC
>JAJYAW010000211.1 GCA_021779335.1 Myxococcales bacterium
AAGAACGACGCTGTAGGAGATGGAAACGCTGGTATCGAGGGTGACGGACGAGCTCGTGCGCACCCAGACCTGCACGTAATAAGTCCCCGGAGCCTGGCCAGCTGGCATCGTCCATTCATTGCTGGTGCTGTAGCTTTGGACCGTCGTCACGCTCCCCGAGGGGTCCCAGAGGCGGAAGAGGTACTGGTAGCCGCTCGACCCGCTGGCAGTCGCGGTGAACAGAACGGGAGTGGCGTTCGAATGGGGGCTCGGGCTTCCGATGGCCGGTGCCAGCGTCACTCCCGTCGCGGGAGGAGGGACGACGCTATAGGAGATGGAAGCGCTTGTATCGAGGGTGACGGACGAGTTCGTGCGCACCCAGACCTGGACGTAGTAAGTCCCCGGAACCTGGCCAGCAGGCATCGTCCATCCATTGCTGGTGCTGTAGTCTTGGACCGTCGTTACGCCACCCGAGGGGTCCCAGAGCCGGAAGAGGTACTGGTAGCCGCTCGACCCGCTGGCGGTCGCGGTGAACAGGACAGAGGTTGAGTTCGGATGGGGGCTCGGGCTTCCGATGGCCGGCACCACCGTCACCCCCGTTGCCGCCGGCACCACCCCCGTCCCCCCCACCCCCACCACCACCGTCGCCGCATACGGATCATCCGTCCCGAACGTCAGCGCGGCCACGCGGGTCCCCCCCGCCGTCGGCGCGAACGTGACGCTGATGACGCAGCTCCCCCCCACCGCCACCGGCGTCCCGCAGGTGTTGGTCTGCGAGAAGTCCCCCGCGTTCGCCCCCGTGAAGGCGATGCCCGTCACGTTGAGCGCGGCGTTGGCCGAGGCCGAGTTGGTCACCGTCACGTCCTGCGTGGCGGTGGCCGGCCAGGTCACCGTGCCGAAGGCGAGCGAGGCCGGGCTCACCGCGGCGATGGGCGACGGCGGCGCGGCCACGAGGTCGTACGGCTCGGTGAAGGTCACGTCCGGCGTCACCCCGGACCCGGCCGTCTTCACCTCCACCTTCACCTCGTAGCTCCCCGGGGCGGCGGGCGACGAGGTGCCCGGGATCACCGGGGTGGCCCAGGTCCAGCGGGACAGCGTGCTGTAGTCCTGCACCTGCGTGAAGGTCACGCCGCCGTCGCTGCTCACCGAGAACCGGTAGGTGTACCCGGCCGAGCCGCGGGCGAAGGCGGTGAAGGTCACCGGCACCCAGGTCCGGTCGATCTGGTGCGGGCTGGGCGCGCTGGGCGTCAGCGTCACGAAGTCCGCCGGCGGCAGCCCGTACTTGTAGACCGAGGCGCCCCAGAGCAGCACGTTCACCGGCACGCCGGAGTCGCGCAGGGGGTAGACGTCCACCCGGTTGCAGCCGGCCGGCGCCGTGAAGGAGACGTTGATCTCGGTCCAGTAGGTGCTGTCGAGGCGCGAGATGTAGGGCGTGGTCGCGACGATGTCCGCGCTGGTGCAGTCGTTCACCACGCTGTAGGAGGCGGCCGTGCCGTCGATGTTCTTGGCGTAGAAGGAGAACAGGTACTGCTCGCCGGGCACCACCAGGGCCTGCGCGGAGAGCGCGTGGCCGCCCGCCACGACGACGGTGGCCTGCGTCGCGGTGAGGGTGCCGTCCGGCGCCGCGCCGGCGTTGAGCGTGACGGGGACGTGCGAGCTGGCCCACGACGCGTCGCCGATCACCGGCGACACCAGGTTCGCCCCCGTCGGCACCACCGGCGGCGCCACCGCCGCCACCGTCACGGTGAGCGGCGCGGTGTACGGGGTCGCGCCGATGGTGGCCGTGATGGTGACCGGCGTGTCCGCCAGCACCGCGTTGCCGAAGACGAAGAAGCTGGCCGAGGCCGACCCCTGCGGCACCGTCACGCTGGTGATGGGCGCGGCCAGGTTGGAGTCGCTGCTCGGCACCGCCGCGGCGGGGTCGCTGCTCGAGACCGGCACCACCACCCCGCCGGGACCGGCCGGCGTGGCCAGGCTGACGGTGGCCACCGCGGCGGTGCCCATCTGCGTGGAGGCGGGGGCCACGGTGAGGCCGTTCTGGGCCGGGTTCACCGTGATGAAGTTCACGTTGCTGGCGCTGGCCGTGCCGTCGCTCACGGTGGCCGCCACCGCGTAGACGGTGGGGGCGCCCACCACGCCGGGCGTGAAGGTGACGCTGGGGGTGGTGGCCCCCGGGATGGCGACGCCGTCGAGCGACCACTGGTAGGTGAGCGCGTCGCCGTCGAGATCGTCGGCCGCCACCTCCAGCGCCACCTGCTGCGCGCTGGTGATGGTGTCGGGGCCGGTGCCCGGGCCGATGAAGGGGGCGCCGGGGATGTACGGGCCGGCCACCAGGTTGGGCGGCACGCTGCCGGTAGCGCCCAGCACCTGCAGCTCCGAGAGCCCCACCGGGTTGCCGTCCGGGTTGGCGCTGGTGACCGTGAACTTCACCCAGCTCGCGGTCTTCGGCGCGAAGGTGACCGGCACCAGCCGGCCGCTCGGCGGGAAGGCGGGCACGTCCACGTGGGAGCCGTCGCTGAAGTCGAGCCGGCCGGCCAGGACGTCCTGGCTGGTCCGCTGCCGGCCGTACAGGTTCACCTGCGCCACCGGCTGCGGCGCCGCCCAGTCGAGCCGGATCCAGGCGCCGGTCAGCTCGGTGGAGGCCCACTCGTGCGCGCCGCCGTCGATGACGCCGTCCACCGCCTTGGCCATCCCCTGCCCGCTGGCGAGGTCCTCCGAGGAGGCCGTGACGGTGGCGGTGAGGGCCGCGTTGGCGCCGAAGTCGTTGAGCCAGAAGAACTCGTCGAGCCGCGCGAAGGAGAGCAGGTAGGGGATGGCCTGGGTGGAGTAGGCCAGGATGGCGCGGCACTTCAGGTTGGCGGCGTCGTCGGCCAGCCGCATGTCGGCCGGCACCTGGAAGCGCTGGGCGCGCGCCCACTCGAGCTGCGTCATCTCCTCGGGCTGCGGGGAGGGGAAGGGGAGGTCGCCGGCGCAGCCGCCCGCGCCCGACGGGTCCGGCCAGCGGGTCACGCCCACCAGGTCCGGCCAGGCGATGGTCGAGGGGGGCCACACCATGCCCTCGTAGAGCTTGGTGCTGGCCGCCTTGAAGGTGCCCGGCGGGTAGCCCGCGCCGCGCCGCGCCGCCACCAGCGCCTCGGTGACCACCAGCCCCACCACCTGGTGGTCGCTGTGGTCGTCGTAGTCGCTGGTCGTGTAGATCTCGTCCGGCTGGAACTGCTCGAAGAGCTCCTCGAGGTCGGACAGCATCGTGGCGTGGTTGTACGCGCCGGGCGTGCCGTGCCTGTAGGAGTGGTAGTCGGTGAGCCCCAGGCCGCGGAAGGCGTAGGTGGCGGTGAGGCCGGCGCCCGAGGTGATGACGGTGGCGGGGTCCGCCGCGGCGTACATCGCCATCAGCGACCCGTCCGGGTAGCCGAGGAAGATGACGTCCGGCTCGCTGAGGCCGAGCAGCTGGGCCGCGGCCACCGACTCGCCCTCGCGCTTGGGGGCCGCGTCGGCGCCGTGGGCGTCGCCGTTGGTGACCACCACCACCTTGACGGTGTCGCCGTTGGCCACGCCGGCGTGGGTGATGCCGGCGGCCAGCAGCGTCTCGTCGTCCGGGTGCGGGCCGATGACCAGGATGTTCTTGGCCGCCGCCGCGCCCGGGGCCGCCAGGGCGGCGGCCAGCGCGAGGAGCGGGAGGAGGCGCCGGGACGGCGAGGCGTGCGAGGACTGGATGGACGGCGACATGTGGCGACTCCCCCGGCTGGCGGGCTGGACCGACCCAGCGTTGACGATGCTCGAGGACGCAGTGTACCGAAGCGGCGGACAAAACCACATGCCATGAACCACCGATGCGCGCCCTGCCGGCGCGCGGGCCGCCCTGTGCCGCGACCGCGGGTCGCACCCGCCCTGACCCCAGGGAGGGGGACAGCGCGCCGGGCCCCAGCGCGTCGAAGGCCCGTCACAAGCGGGCGCGGGCGGCGTCCAAGGATGGGGCGCCCGCCGGTTGACTCGCACCCGCTCCCGGGCCATGACCTCTCCCTCCCGACGCGTGGGCGCACCACGGGTGACCCGCTTGCGAATCAGCTTCGTCCTGCCGCTCGCCAACCTGTCCGGCGGCACCAGGACCATCGCCATCTACGCCCGGGCCCTCGCCGCGCGGGGGCACCGGGTCACGCTGGTCTCCACCAACCGGCCCGGCCCCCGGCTGCGCAGCCGCCTGAAGGGGCTCGTGCTGGGGCGCGGCTGGGCGGGCCCGCCGCCGCTGGGGCCGAGCCACCTGGACGGCACCGGCCTGCCCCACCGGCGGCTGCCCACCGCGCGCCCGGTGGTCGACGCCGACCTGCCCGACGCCGACGTGGTGGTGGCCACCTGGTGGATCACCGCCGAGTGGGTGGCGGCCCTCTCGCCGGCCAAGGGGGCGAAGGTCCAGCTCGTCCAGGGCAACGACGCCGAGGTGGTCGGCCTGCCCACCGCCCGCGTCGAGGCCACCTGGCGGCTGCCCCTGCACCGCGTGGTGGTGTCCCGCTGGCTGGCGGACCTGGCGCGGGCGCGCCAGGCCGTGGGGGAGGTGAGCTACGTGCCGAACGGCGTGGACACCGGCCACTTCACCGCGCCGGAGCGGGGCCGGCGGGCGGTCCCCACGGTGGGGCTCGTCTACGCCGACACCGCCGTCAAGGGGTGCGACGTGGCGCTGGAGGCCTACGAGCGGGCGCGCCGCGCCCTGCCGGACCTGCGGCTCCTGGTCTTCTCGAGCGAGCCGATCTCGCCGCGCCTGCCGCTGCCGCCCGGCGCGGCGCTGCACCTGCAGCCGGACCAGGGCGACATCCCCGGCCTCTACGCGGCCTGCGACGCCTGGCTCTGGCCCAGCCGGAGCGAGGGGTTCGGCCTGCCCATCCTGGAGGCCATGGCCTGCCGCACGCCGGTCATCGCCGCGCCGGCCGGGGCGGCCCCGGAGCTGCTGGCCGAGGGGGGCGGCGTCCTGTTGCCGGAGGCGGCGGCGGAGCCCATGGCGGCGGCCATCGTGCGGATCTGCGGGCTGCCCGACGCGGAGTGGCGCGCCCTCTCCGCCCGGGCGCGCGCGGTGGCCGAGGCCCACGGCTGGGAGCGCTCGGTGGACCTCCTCGAGCAGGCCCTCCAGGCCGCCGCGGCGCGGCGCGCCGGGCTAAGCTGAGCCATGCCGCCCCGCTCGCCGAGAGCCACGCTGGCCCCGCTGGCGCGCGACCTCGCCGGGGCGCTGCTCCTCGGCGCCGGCGTGACCAGCCCGGCCCGGCAGGGCGCGGGGCGGCTCTCGGTGGTCACCTTCCACCGCGTGCTGCCGGAGGGCGCGCGGCGCGAGTACCCGCTGCCGCAGCTGGCGGTCACGCCCGACGAGCTCGCCTGGTTCCTGGCCTGGTTCCGCGCGCGCTACACCTGCGGCCCGCTCGGCGAGGTCCACCGGCGCTGGGCGGCCGGCGAGCGGCCGGCGCGGCCGTTCCTGGCCATCACCTTCGACGACGGGCAGCGCGACAACTTCGAGCACGCCCGGCCGGCGCTGGCGGCGGCGGGGGTCACCGCCTCCTTCTTCGCCCCGGTGGAGGCGGTGGACGCCGATGAGCCGCTCTGGCACGACCGGCTCGGCTTCGCGGCGGCGGGGCTCCAGGCGCGCGATCCGGCCGGCGCGCGCGCGCTCTTCGGCGAGCTCGGGCCGCTCGAGGGGCCGGCGGCGGCGCAGCTCGGCGCCACGCTGCAGCGGGCGAAGCGGCTCCCCCCGG
>JAJYAW010000212.1 GCA_021779335.1 Myxococcales bacterium
GGCAGGCGGCCGCGCCTTGCCGGGCAGCGGCGCCTTGCCGGGCGGCGGCCGCTGGCCCCTCGGCGCAGCCTGCGGCGCCACGTCCATGAGCGAGAGCTGCCGCTCGGCCCTCGCCGCACCCTTCCCCTGCCCCGTCGCCGCCTTCTTCGCCGCCATCTGGCTCCCAACCCCGCGATATCGACCGGTTTCGCCATACCACGGCGATCCCCGAGGTGCGAGAAAGCGGCGCCGGGATTGACCTTTCTGGGGGCGTGGTTAAAGAGGCCTCATGCCCTTCGATCCGAGCCCCAGATACGACCCCGCCCCGCCTCGCCCCCCCGGCCCGGGCGCGGTGCCGCCGCACCTCGCCGGCGCCGGCGCCGGCCGCAACTCCGTCCGGACGGCCGTCCTCATGGCCGCGCTCGTGGGGCTGCTCGCCATGGGGGGCGCGGCCGTGGGCGGCACCGGCGGCCTGCTCCTCTTCGGCGGGCTCGGCCTGGTCTTCAACTTCGCCTCCTACTGGTTCAGCGACAGGCTGGCCCTCATGGCGAGCGGGGCGCGGCCGGTCACCGCGGCCGAGGCGCCCGAGCTCTACGCCAGCGTGGAGCGGCTGACCCGCCGCGCCGGGCTGCCCATGCCCCGCCTCTACGTCATCCCCTCCGAGGCGCCCAACGCCTTCGCCACCGGGCGCGACCCCGAGCACGCGGCGGTCGCGGTCACCGAGGGGATCATGCGGCTGCTGGACCGCCGGCAGCTCGAGGGGGTGCTGGCCCACGAGCTGTCGCACGTGCGGAACCGCGACATCCTCATCGCCTCGATGGCGGCCATGATGGCCGGCCTGGTCAGCTCGCTCGGCTACATGCTCCGCTGGGGCGCCATCCTGGGCGGCCAGCGCAGCGACCGCGACGGACCGGGCGGCCTGGAGCTGCTGGCCTGGGCCCTGCTGGCCCCGCTCGTCGCCCTGCTGCTGCAGCTGGCGGTCTCCCGCACGCGCGAGTTCGCCGCCGACGCCTCCGGCGCCGCCCTGGTGGGCGACCCGGAGCCGCTGGCGCAGGCGCTGCTGGCGCTGGAGCGGGGCAACGACCTCGCCCCCATGGCGCAGGCCGGGCCGGCCACCGCCCACCTCTACATCGTCAACCCGCTGCGCGGCGGGACGGCCAGGCTCATGTCGCTCTTCTCGACCCACCCGCCCACCGAGGAGCGCATCGCCCGGCTCCGCGAGCTGCGCGGGGGCGTCGGCGCGTGACGGAGGCGGCTAGCCGCAGCTCGTGACGCCGCTGGCGGCCACCACCTGGAAGGGCTGCTGCAGCGGCCCGCCCGTGCCCGGATCGTAGACCAGGATCTGGTAGGTGCCGGGCGCGGCGGGCGCCGTGAAGGTGCAGGTGGTCGGCGCGAGGTTGCAGGTCGGCGGGCAGCTCGTCGAGGAGGTGCAGGCCTGCACCAGCGGGTCGAGCTGGATGATCCCATCCGCGCCGGGCGGGGTGACGTTGCACACGTCGGCGGTCTGGTTGCAGGTCGGGCAGGTGCGGAGGGCCACGGTGACGACCGCCCCGGCCTGGATGCCGGAGCAGGCGGGCACGCCGCTCAGGCCGCCCGAGATCTTCGGGTTCTCGGTCGGGCACGTGTTGGTGCCGCACCCGGCGACGGCCAGCGAGAGCGCGGCGGCGGTGAGGACGGCGAGGCGGCGGGACGTGGTCATGGCGTTTCCCTTCACTTTCAGTGGCTCACGGCGACAGCACGATCTTCCCGAACAGCGCCCGCCCGGCCAGCAGCGCCTGCGCGGCGCGCGCCTCGGCGAGCGGCAGCACCCGGTCCACCACCGGCCGGAGGCGCCCCTCGCCCACGAAGGCCAGCACCTGCAGGAGCTCGGCGGCGCTCCCCATGGTGGAGCCCAGGATGGAGAGCTGGCGGAAGAAGACCTGGCGCAGGTCGGTGGGCGGATCGTAGCCGGTGGTGGCGCCCACGGTGACGACGCGGCCGCCGACGCCGGCGCAGAGCAGGCTCCTCTCCCAGGTGGCCTTGCCCACGTGCTCGAAGACCACCTCCACGCCGCGCCGCCCGGTGAGCCGCTTCACCTCGGCCAGGAAGTCCTGCGTCTCGGAGTTGACGAGCTCGTCGGCGCCCAGGGCGCGCGCCTTCTCGAGCTTGGCGGCGGAGCCGGCCGTGGCGATGACGCGGGCGCCGAGCAGCTTGGCGATCTGCACCGCCGCCACCCCCACGCCCGACCCGGCGGCGTGGACCAGGATGGTCTCGCCGGGGCGCAGCGCCGCCCGCACCGCCACGGCGTGCCAGGCGGTCATGAAGGTGAGCGGCACCGCGGCCGCCTCCTCGAAGGTCAGGTTAGCCGGCTTGGCGCACAGGTTCCGGGCCGGCACGACCAGCGCCTCGGCCTGGCCGCCGGAGACGTGCTCGCCCAGGATGGCGAACTGCCGGCACAGGTTCTCCGCGCCCGCCAGGCAGCGCTCGCAGCGGCCGCAGCCCAGGCTGGGGTTCACCACCACCGCGTCGCCGACCCTCCACCCCTCCACGCCCGGGCCGAGCGCCTCCACCACGCCGGCCACGTCGGAGCCGAGCACGTGAGGGAAGGTCAGCTTCAGCCCCGGCCAGCCCTGGCGCACCCACAGGTCGAGGTGGTTGAGCGCGGCGGCGCGGACGCGCACCAGCGCCTGGCCGGCGCCGGGCGCCGGGAGCGGCAGGTCGAGGAGCTCGACCGCCTCGGGGCCGCCGTGGGCCCGGATGGCGACGGCCTTCATGACCCGCAGCGTAGCGGCACCGCCCCGGTCTTGCCAGCGACCCGGCGGGGCGGGTACACCTGCCCGAGGAGCGGCGACGGCCCCATGCTGGCGATCGAGACGGTGGCGGTGCTGGGAAGCGGCGAGGCGGCGCAGGCCTGCGCCATCCTCTCCGCGCTGTCCGGCTGCACGGTCCGCTTCCACGATCCCGCCCCGGAGGCCCTGGATCGGGCCTTCGAGGCCGTCCGCTTCCGGGTGGACGTGGCCATCGAGCGCGGCCTGCTGACGCGCAGCGACCGGCAGCGCATCCTCGACGGCATCCTCTTCTCCCCCGACCTCGTCGAGTCGGTCACCGGGGCCGACCTCATCCTGGAGCTGGAGGAGGAACCCGGCGCCGCCCGCTCGGAGCTCGGCCGGCTCGGCGAGCTGGTGCGGGCCTCGGCGGCGCTGGCGGCGCCCAGCGAGGAGGCGGCGCGGTCGCTGCTCCGCAGCGTGCCCCAGCCCGGGCGGGTCCTGGCGCTGCAGGCGGACCGCTCCAGCGGCTTCACCCGCCTCGTGGTGACGGCCACCCCGCAGACCTCCGACCACACGCTGGCCGCCGTGGAGGCCTTCGCCGCGCGCGCCAACGCCCGCGGGAGGCACGAGGCGTGATCGTCCGCATCGACGTCATCCCGCTGGTGCTGGAGGCGCGCCGGGTCGTGGTGGCCGAGGTGATCGGCGGCTACCACGGCCAGGCCGGGCTGGGGCGCTGGTGGCTCCCCTCCGGCGTGCTCGAGGAGGGGGAGCAGCCCGGCGAGCGGGCCGCCGCCCTGGTGAAGGCGCAGCTCGGGCTGGAGCTGGACGGCGTGGCGGTGGTGGGCTCGCGGGCGTCGCAGGTGGGCGGCCGCCACCACCTGGCGCTGGTCTACGCCGGCGCCGTCGCGGGGGGCGAGCCCGCGCCGGCCGCGCCGGTCTCCGGCTTCGCGGCGCGCACGCTGGCCGAGCTGCCCGACCAGACCGGCTTCTGGCACCGCGACGAGATCGCGCTCCTCGTCTCCCGCTACGAGCGGCTGCGAGCGTAGCCCGGCCGCGCCCCATCCGAGACGGCCGCCCCCCCAGGCGGCTTGCCCCGGCGCGGCGCGCCCAGTAGGTCAACGTCCATGACCGCTCCCCTCCTCGCGATGCTGCTCGGCGCCACCACCCTCAAGGTGGGCGACCAGGCCCCCGACTTCACGCTCGCCGACCAGGAGGGGCAGCCCGTCACCCTCTCCAAGGCGCTGAAGGAGGGGCCGGTCATCCTGGCCTTCTTCCCCAAGGCCTTCACGCCGGGCTGCACCAAGCAGAACTCCAACTTCCGCGACAAGTACGTCGAGGTGGAGCAGAAGGGCGCCCAGGTGTTCGGCATCTCCACCGACACGGAGGCGACGCAGAAGAAGTTCAAGGCCGAGTACAGGCTCCCCTACGCGCTCCTCTCGGATCCCGACGGGAAGGTCGCCAGGCAGTACTCCGGCACCATGCCGCTGCTCGGCGTGGCCAACCGGGCCAACTTCGTCATCGGGCAGGACGGGAAGATCGCGAAGATCGTGGAGGGGAGCGACGCCATCGACCCCAACGCGGCCATCGCCTCCTGCCCCCTGCGCCGGAAGGGATGACGTGGGCCCCCTGGCCACGCTGCTGGACCAGCTGCGCCGGCGCCTCCTCGGCGTGTCGCCCGAGGAGCTGCGCTACACCATCGCCGACGTGCGCAACGAGCTGCGCGCCACCCGCGACGAGCTCAAGGCCGAGATCGCCGAGGTGCGCCGGGAGGTGGAGACGTCCCGGCGCGGCGGCGAGGACCGCGTCAAGGGGCCGGAGGTCCCGGTCGCCGAGGCGTGAGCGCGCCCCCGGCCTACACCGCCGCCTTCGCCCCCGCTCCTCCCGGCTCCTCCACCAGCACCCGCCGCACCACCGCCTCGCCCTCGGCGCCGCCGAGGGCCAGCCGCTCGCCGAGCTTCCAGTGGGCGCGCCGCAGGTAGCCCAGGCCGAGCCGCCCCTCCGGCAGGTCGGCGGCGCTCGTCACCACGCCCACCTCGGCCCCCGCCGCCAGCAGCGTCGCGCCGGGCCCGGCGCCCGCCGGCAGCTCGAGCTGCACCAGCCCCCTCTGGATCTGGCCGCGCTGGGTGGCGCGCAGCACCACCTCCTGGCCGGTGTAGCAGCCCTTGTCGAAGGAGATGGCGGTCGCCGTGAGCGCCGCCTCCATGGGCAGCCGCGACCCGTCCATGTCGACGCCGAAGCGGGCGAAGCCACCCCGGATCCGCAGCGCCTCCAGGGCCGCCTCGTCGAGCGCCTCGGCGCCGGCCAGCAGCAGCGCCGCGCGCACGCCCTCCGCCTCGGCCAGGGGCCGCACGAGATCCAGCCCGGGGACGCCGCGCCGGCCGTTCAGGTGCGCCAGCCCGGCCCCGCCCGGCAGCGCCGCGGCGGCGGCCTCGGCCCCGGGGCCGAGCAGCGGCACCACGGCGTGGGTCCCCGAGAGATCCTCGAACGCCACGTCGTCCATGATGACGAACCGCTCGAGCGGCGCGCGGGTGGCGGCCAGCGCCAGCGGGTCCAGGTCGAGCAGCACACCCTCCGCCAGGCCGAGCAGGTGCCCCTCGCCGAGCAGGTGGCCCTTGGCCTCGAGGAAGCAGGCGTAGGTGGTCCGACCCGGCGCGAGGCCGTTCACCACCTGGGTCGACATGCGGTGCAGGTAGTCGCGGGCGTCCGCGCCGGTGGCGCGGAGCAGGCCCCGCCGCTGCACGGGGCCGACGGCCGGGCGGGTGCGGGCGGCGTCGAGGAGCGCTGGGGTCACCATGGCGCCGGACCATAACGGCGGCGCGCGCCGCGGACAACGGCGCGGGCGGACGGCGCGCCACCCCGGCCCCGGGCTGCGCCGCCGCCGGGCCTCACCCCCGCTCGGTCAGCACCACCCCCGCCAGCACCATGGCGCCGCCCACCAGGAAGGTCGACGTGATGGGCTCGCCG
>JAJYAW010000213.1 GCA_021779335.1 Myxococcales bacterium
CCTCGCCGCGGGCCTGGCGCCGGGCGCCGCTGGCGGCCGCGACCCTCCGGAGCGCGCTCCAGGCCGGCTGGCCCGCCGCTCCACCCCGCTCGGGGGACGGGTCTCCGGCCGGGTAGGCCCCGCGCCGACATCCCTCGCCTGCAGGCGGCCGGAGGCGGCCGAAGCGAACGTTGACTCCTCGCCAACGCGCCGGTGCGGTGCGAGAATCCGCCGCCGTTCGAGGAGGCCCTCATGGTCCAAGCCGCTGCACGCCCGAAGCCGACGCTCCAGCCCGAGTACTGCAAGGGCTGCGGCCGCTGCCTCGACGCCTGCGCCCACCACTGCATCACGCCCGGCACCACCATCGATCCGCTCACCGGCCTCCTGCCGGTGACGTTGTCGCTCGACGAGTGCAACGGCTGCGGCCTGTGCATCGACGCCTGCCCCGAGCCCTACGGGCTGCTGGCGGAGACGCTCCCGGCGCCGGAGATGCCGACCCCCGCCGGGCCGGCCCCGGCGCGGCCGCCGGCCCTCGACCTCCCGCCGGTGCGGCGCGCCCTGCCGGAGGGGAGGCCGCTCATCCTCAAGGGGGCCCACGCCTCGGCCATCGGCGCGCTGCTGGCGGGCTGCCGCCACTTCTTCGGCTACCCCATCACCCCCTCCACCGAGGGGGCGGAGTACATGGCCCGGCTCCTGCCCGCGCTGGGCGGCCACTTCCTGCAGGCGGTCAGCGAGGTGGCGGCCATCAACATGATGTACGGGTGCGGCGGCGCCGGCCTGCCCACCATGACCTTCACCTCCTCGCCCGGCTTCGCCCTCATGCTGGAGGGGCTGAGCTACATGATCGGCGCCGAGGTGCCGGGCGTGGTGGTGGACGTCATGCGCGGCGGCCCGGGGCTGGGCAACATCGCGCCCGAGCAGTCGGACATCAAGATGCTCTGCCGCGGCCTGGGGCACGGGGCCACCCACGCCATCGTGCTGGCGCCGGCCACGCCCCAGGAGATGCTCGACTTCACGGCGCTGGCCTTCGAGCTCGCCTTCCAGTACCGCAACCCGGTCATCGTCGCGGCCGACGGCTACCTCGGCCAGATGACCGGCAAGGTGACGCTGCCGCCGGCGGCGCAGCAGCCCGGGCTGCCCGGCTGGGCGGTCCACGGCGACGCGGCCCACCGCAGGAACCTCATCAACTCCATCCACCTCGCCGAGGCCGACCTGGAGGAGCACAACCGCCACCTGCAGGCCAAGTACCTGCGCATGAGCAAGGCGGAGCAGCGGGCCGACCTGTACCGCTGCGCCGACGCCGACGTGCTGCTGGTGGCGTGCAACACGCCGGCCCGCATGGCCAAGGGGGCGGTGCGGGTGCTGCGCGAGGAGGGGATCCACGCCGGCCTGTTCCGCCCGCAGACCCTCTGGCCCTTCCCCGTCCGGCAGCTCAAGCCGCTCCTCGACCACGTGCGGACCGTGGTCGTGGTGGAGGCCAGCGAGGGGCAGCTGGAGGACGAGCTGCGCCTGGCGCTCTCCCACGCCGGGGCGGGCGAGGGGCTGGAGATCCGGCACGTGCGCCGCATGGGCGGCGTGCTGCCGTCGCAGCGCGAGATCGTCGACGGCGTCCGGCAGGCGAGCCGGCGGAGGGCGCGGGCGTGACCACCTTCTACGAGCGGTTCGAGCGGCACGACCACGCGGTGGGGCTCAAGGCCCGGTCCACCCACTACTGCCCCGGCTGCGGCCACGGGCTGGCCCACAAGATGCTGGCCGACGCCGTCGAGGAGCTCGGCCTGCAGGACCGGACCGTGGCGGTCTCGCCGGTGGGCTGCAGCGTCTTCCTCCACTACTACCTCGACGTGGGCAACACCCAGGCCGCCCACGGGCGGGCGCCGGCGGTGGCGCTGGGGCACAAGCTGGCCAACCCGCGCAGCGTGGTGGTGAGCTACCAGGGCGACGGCGATCTCGCCTCCATCGGCCTGGCCGAGATCATCCAGGCGGCCCAGCTCGGCATCCCCATCACCGTCATCTTCGTCAACAACGCCATCTACGGCATGACCGGCGGCCAGCTCGCGCCGACCACGCTCATGGGCCAGCGGACCGCCACCAGCCCGGCCGGGCGCAACCGCAGCATGGGCGGGCCGCTCCGCATGGCCGAGCTCATCGCCCAGATCGACGGGCCGGTCTACGTGGAGCGGGTGGCGCTCTACGACGCCAAGCAGCGCACCCGCGCCGCCAAGGCCATCAAGAAGGCCATCAAGCTCCAGGCCGACGACGTGGGCTTCGCCTTCGTCGAGGTGCTGGCCGAGTGCCCGACGCACCTCGGCCTCTCGCCGGTGGAGGCGGAGCGGTGGGTCAAGGAGCAGATGACCCCGGTCTTCCCGCTCGGGGTGAAGAAGGACGTCACGCCCGAGCCCTGGCCGGCCTGGCCCGAGCCCACCTTCGACCCGGGCCGCGTGCTGGACGCCATCGGCGGCCTGGCCGCGCCGGTGCCCCGCTTCTGCCAGGGGTTCCCCGGCACGCCCTGGGGCGACGACATCGCCTTCAAGCTGGCCGGCTCCGGCGGCGACGGGGCGCAGACCGCCGCGCTGCTCATCACCAAGGCGGCCATCAACGAGGGCTTCGACGCCACCCACATCCCGAGCTACGGCCCGGAGTCGCGCGGCGGCACCTCCTACGCCGACGTCCGCTTCGCCGAGGGCGAGGTGCTCTCGCCGGCGGCGCCGCACCCGCACGTGCTCATGGCCTTCAACGCCCCCAGCCTGGCCAGGTTCGGCCCGGAGGTGGTGAAGGGCGGGGTGGTGGTCTACGACTCCTCGGTGGTGTCCTCGCCGCCGGCGCTCGATCCCTCGGTGCGGGTGGTGGGCGTGCCCTGCAGCGAGCTGGCCCTCGGCCTCGGCAAGGTGGTGGTGAAGAACGTGGTGGCCCTGGGCGCGCTCCTCGGCGCCACCCACCTCTTCCCGGAGGAGACCTTCCTGGCCGCCATCCGGCAGGCCCTGGCCGCCAAGCCGGGGCTCATCCCGCTCAACGAGCAGGCGCTCGACGCGGGGATGAGGGCGGCCGAGGCGACCCTGAAGCCGTAGCGCGGCGCGGGCCGGCCGCGGCGGGCGGGGCCACGGCGGCGAGGCCGACGGCCCCGCCGTGCTACCGTACCGGCGACCATGCCCGGCTCCACCGACTACCACCCCGTGCCCGTGGCCGACGCCTGGGACGAGACCCCCGCGCTCCGGGCGGTCCGCCTCCAGCTGCCGCCGGCGCTGGCGGCGAGCCACCGCCTGGCCGGCCAGGTGGTCAAGCTCCGCGCCGGCCCGGGCGAGGGCTTCTTCGCCCTGGCCTCGGCCCCGGACGCGGGCGGCGGCGCCGACCTGCTCGTGAAGCGCGGCGGCGCGGTCGCCGACGCGGCCATCGCGCGCGCGGCGCCGGGCGCCGACCTCCAGCTCACCGCCCCGTTCGGCCGCGGCTTCCCGCTCGAGGCCGCCCTCGGCCACGACGTGCTCCTGTTCGCGGCCGGCGCCGGCATCGCCCCCATCCGCGCCCTCCTGCAGGCGCTGCTGCGCCGCCGCGACGAGGTGGACCGGCTGGTGCTCTTCTACGGCCAGCGCCACGGCCAGGACTTCGCCTACCGGGCCGAGCACCTCTCCTGGGAGCGGCGCGGCGTGCGGGTGGTGCTCTGCCCCTCCTCCGCCGACGACGCCTGGGAGGGCGTGCGCGGCCGCGTCGTCGAGGTGGCCCGCACCCTCGACTTCGGCGGCGCCCGCCTCCCGGCGGCGGCCACCTTCGTCTCCGGGATGTCGGCGATGGTCGCCGACGTGAAGGAGACCCTCTCCCGCGCCGGCGTCCCGCCGGAGCGCGTGCACCTCAACTTCTGATGACGCGCGACGACCTGCAACGCCACTTCCTCCTGGCCCTGGTGATCGCCGCGGTGGCGCTCACCGCCGTGCTCATCTTCCCGTTCTGGACGGCGCTCCTCCTGGCGGCCGTGCTGTCGGCCGCCTCGCGCCTCCCCATGACCTGGGTGACCGCCCGGGTGGGCGGCCGGCGGCAGCTGGCGGCCGGGATCATGCTCCTGCTGCTGGCGGTGGCGCTGGCGGTCCCGGTGGCCTTCCTGGTCACCGTCATCGCCGGCCAGGCGGTGGAGGGCTTCCAGTGGCTGCGCGAGGCGCTGGCCTCGGCGGGCGTGGCCGGCCTCGTCGAGCGGCTGCCCTCCTGGTTGGCGCCGCTGGCCCGCCACCTCATCGCCTCGGTGCCCGACCTGCAGGCCGAGGTGCAGAAGCTGGTCGGCGCCGGCGGGGGCCAGGCCGTCACGGCGCTGGGCGGGCTGCTGGCCGCCACCGGCGGCGCGCTGCTCCGCCTCGGCGTCACGCTGGTGGCCTACTTCTTCTTCCTCACCGACGGCCACCGGCTGGTCAACTGGCTGGAGCAGGCCGCCCCGCTCGCCCCCGGCCAGTTCCGGGAGCTCGTCGGCGAGTTCCGCCGCACCGCCGTCTCGGTGCTGGTGGCCACCGTGGCCACGGCCGGCATCCAGGCCGCCGCGGCGCTCCTCGGCTTCCTGCTGGCCGGCGCCCCCGGCCCGGCCTTCCTCACCTTCGTCACCTTCCTGGTGGCGCTGGTCCCCGCGGTGGGCGGCACGGTGGTGGTGGTGGCGGTGGCCGGGCTGCAGTTCCTGTCCGGCCACCCCTGGGCCGCGCTCTTCCTGCTCGTCTGGGCCTTCGGCGCGGTCTCCCTGATCGACACCCTGGCGCGCCCCTACCTGCTCAGGGACGGCATGGACCTGCCGGTGGGCATCGTCTTCCTGGCGCTGCTCGGCGGCGTGGCGGCGTTCGGCGTGGTGGGCGTGGTGCTGGGGCCGCTGGTGGTCACCTTCCTCATCGCGGCGCTCCGCATCTGGCGGCGCGACCAGGACGCCCACGAGGCGGCGGACCCCGGCGGCCGGTAGCGGCACCGCCCGCGGCGCCGGCGGCCGGCGCTAGGTCGCCTCGCCGCCGAAGGCCCGGTAGGCCAGCATCGTGACGGTGTCGCGCAGCCCCGGGACCCGCTGCAGCCGGCTGGTGATGAGCTCGCCGAAGGCCTCGTAGTCGTCGGCGTAGAGCTTCACCAGCAGGTCGTGCTCGCCGGTCACGGAGTGGACCTCGGAGACGCCGTCGATCTCCATGATGGCGCGGGCCACCTCGGTGACGCGGCCGAGCTCGCACTTCACCAGGACGAAGGCTGCCTTCATGGGGGTTCCTCCTCCCCCTCCTCTACCACGGCGCGCGGCGGCCGGGACGGGGGCTCCCCGTGCCAGCCGGCCGTCACCTCCAGCCACATGGCCAGGCCGGCCCACTCGCCGTAGGGCGCGTACCAGCGGCGCACCGTCCGCTCGGCCGGCGCGCGCGAGAGGCCGCGCAGCCGCCGCAGCGCGTCGCGCGTCCAGCGGTCGAGGGCCAGGAAGTCGTGGCGCCCGAGCAGCCTGGCCAGGTGCTCGGCCGCGGAGGGGCCGAAGCCGTCCAGCGCCAGCAGCCGCCGGCGCAGCTCGGCCGCCGCGAGCGCGCCGCCGCGGAGCGGCTCGAGGTCGAGCCGCCCGTCCGCCACCTGGCGCGCCAGCGTCCGGAGGAAGGGGGCGCGGCCGCCGGCCCGGACCACCTCGCGGAAGAACCGCTCCGGCCGGCCCGCCAGCGCCGCCGCCGTGGGGAAGGCCCGCTCGCCGCCCGGGCCGGCCTCCCCGGCCGCCTCGC
>JAJYAW010000214.1 GCA_021779335.1 Myxococcales bacterium
CGCCAGCCCGCCCGCCGCGTCGAGCGCGGCGAAGGGACCGCCGGCCTCGCGCCCGGCCGCGTGGGCCAGCAGCCGCTCGGCCAGGGGCGGCAGGACCGGCCGGCGCTCGCCCGCCGCCGCCAGGAGCGAGGTCGCGAGCGCCTCCAGGGTGGTGACCGCGGGGCCGAAGAGGATCCCGCCCTGCGCGTCGCAGAGGCGGCGCGCGGCCCGGCTCGCCTGGAGCGGGGAAGGGACGAGGACGAGGGCGGACACGAGGCCGGGGAGGATACGCGGCGGCCCTGACGCGGGGCGCCCCGCTCAGGCCCACTCGCACTCGCAGGTGAAGTGCCTGAGGTAGGGCGCCTGCTTGACGATTCGGACGCCGCGCACCGAGGCCGCCTCGGCCTTCAGCTCGGCGATCACCTCGGCGGCGAAGTCGAAGTGCGACTGGGTGTACATGCGCCGCGGGAAGGCCAGCCGCACCAGCTCCATCGAGTGGTAGGTCTCGCGCCCGTCCGGCTGGCGGCGGCCGAACATGACCGAGCCGATCTCCACGCCGCGGATGCCGCCGGCCAGGTAGAGCGCGTTGCAGAGCGCCCAGGCCGGGTAGCGCTCCACCGGCAGGTCCGGCAGCACGGTGCGCGCGTCGAGGTAGACGGCGTGGCCGCCGGTGGGGCGCACGAAGCCGACGCCGGCCGCGTCGAGCTTCTCCCCGAGGTACTCGGCGGTGCGCAGCCGGTAGCGCAGGTAGGCCTCGTCCACCACCTCCTCCAGCCCCACCGCCATGGCCTCGAGGTCGCGCCCGGCCAGGCCGCCGTAGGTGGGGAAGCCCTCGGTGAGGATGAGCATGTCGCGCAGCGCCTCGACCCACTCCGCCGAGCGGAGCGCCACGAACCCGCCGGTGTTGACCAGGCCGTCCTTCTTGGCGCTCATGGTGCAGCCGTCGGCCAGGTCGAAGGCCTCGCGGGCGATCTCCTTCACCGTCCGGTCCCCCTGCCCCGGCTCGCGCAGCTTCACGAACATGGCGTTCTCGGCGAAGCGGCAGGCGTCCAGGATGAGCGGCTTGCCGTGGCGGTGGAGCAGCGCCGCGTACTGGCGGAGGTTCTCGAGCGAGACCGGCTGGCCGCCGCCGGTGTTGTTGGTGATGGTGATCATGCCGAAGGGGACGCGCGCCCCGTCCCGCTGGAGCAGCGCCTCCACCCGCTCGAGGTCGATGTTCCCCTTGAAGGGGTGGAGCGTCTGCGGCTGCAGCCCCTCGGCGATGACCAGGTCCACCGCCTCCACCCCGTTGAACTCGAGCAGGGCGCGGGTGGTGTCGAAGTGGCAGTTGCTGGGGACGAGCTGGCCGCGCCGGCAGACGGTGCCGAAGAGGAGCCGCTCGGCGGCCCGCCCCTGGTGCACCGGGATGAAGTGCGGGTAGCCGGTCAGGTCCCGCACCACCGCCTCGACCCGGTAGTAGCTGCGCGCCCCGGCGTAGCTCTCGTCCCCTTGCATGACGGCGGCCCACTGGCGCGCGCTCATGGCGCCGGTGCCGGAGTCGGTGAGCCAGTCGAGGAGCACGTCGTCGGCCCTGAGCCTGAAGACGTTGAGCCTGGCCTCCTCGAGGAGCCGCTCCCGCTCGGCCCGGGTGGTCATGCGGATGGGCTCCACCGACTTGATGCGGAAGGGCTCGATGAGGGTCTTCGGCATGCGCCGAGCGTGGCACGGCGGCCCGGCCGCGGCCACGCACCGTTCGGGCCGCCGGGTCACGCCCCGGGCCGGCGCCGCGAGGCGCTCGCCCGTCCGCTCCGGCCCGGCCCCGCCCCCGACCCGGTCGGCCGGCCCCTGGCTCCTACCGGCGGGAGCCCGGATTCCGCGGCCGCGCCGGCCCCGGCGTGGTCTCATGGGCCGCCCAGCCTCGCCGCCTCCACCTCGACCAGGAGCCACCATGTCCGCCGCCCCGACCCCCTCCGAGAACGACCGCATCCAGGCCTTCCTCGCCACCGGCCCCTTCGCCGTGGTGGGCGCCAGCACCGACCGCTCGAAGTACGGCAACAAGGTCCTGCGCTGCTACCTGCAGCACGGCCGGGAGGTCTTCCCCATCAACCCCAAGGCGCCCGAGGTGGAGGGGCTGAAGGCCTACCCCTCCCTGGCGGCGCTGCCGACCCGGGTGCCGGCCATCTCGGTCATCACGCCGCCGGCCGCCACCGAGCAGGTGGTGCGCGAGGCCCACGCCGCGGGCGTGAGGCACGTCTGGATGCAGCCCGGCGCGGAGAGCGCCGAGGCCATCCGCACCGCCGAGGCCCTGGGGATGAGCGTCATCGCCGGGGGCCCGTGCCTGCTGGTGGTCATGGGCTACCACGAGCAGCACGGCTGAGCCCCGCCCCGCTCAGCTCCCGGTCCCGATCAGGAGGTCGACGTTGAGCTCCTTCCCGTTGGGGAGGAGGTTGGGCGCCACGTCCAGGCCCCGCTGGGTGCGGCGGTAGCGCTCGCAGTCCTGGTAGCGCCCCTGGCAGTAGAAGACCGTCCAGACCTTCAGCGAGGCGCGCATGTTGAACTTGGGGAAGAGCGCGCAGGTGGTGACGTTGGGGCAGCGCGGCTCACTGGCGGAAGCGTCGGACATCCTGATCCTCTGGGCGGCGAGGGGGGGGACTCGATGCTTATGCCGGAAGGGCGGGCGGAACTCCAGCCATGACGCCGCCCTCCCGCCTCAGGCGGCGGCGCGCCGGCGGAGCAGCCCGGCCCCGCTCACCAGCGTGATCCCGAGCAGCACCAGCAGCGCCCCGCCGCCGAAGGCGGGCGTGACGGGCTCTCCCAGGAGGAGCACGCCGAAGGTGACGCCGAAGAGCGGCGTCATGAAGGAGAAGACCGAGATGCGCGAGGCGAGGTAGCGGCGCAGCAGCCAGAACCAGGCCAGGTAGCTCGCGAACGAGATCACCACGCCCTGGAAGAGGAGGCTCCCCCAGGCCACCGGGGTGAGGGTCACCCGACCGGCCTGGCCGGTGAGGAGGGCCGCCAGGAGCAGGAGCGCCGCGCCGACCAGCAGCTGGTAGAGGAGCGTGGTGGCGGGCGGCGCCTCGGAGAGCGCCGAGGTGCGCACCACCACGGTGGTGGCCCCCCAGGCCACCCCCGCCAGCACGCCGAGGAGATCGCCGAGGAGCGCCGGGCCGGCCAGCCCGCCGGACGCGAGCCCGCCGCCGAACGCCAGCGCGATGCCGCCGAAGGCCACGCCGATGCCGAGCCACTGGACCGGCGAGAGCCGCTCGGCCCGGAGCGTCAGGTGCAGGCCGAGCGCGGTGAAGGCCGGCGAGGTGTAGAGGAAGACCGCCATGTGCGAGGCGGTGGTGTGGCGCAGCCCCTCGGCGACGAAGAGGAACTCGCCGGAGAAGAGCGCGCCGGCGAGCAGCCCCGCGCGCAGCGTCGGGCCGAGGAGCCCGAGCGGCTGACCGCGCCAGCGGGCCCAGCCCGCCACCAGGGCCGCCGAGAGGCCGGAGCGGAGCGCCACCTGCATGATGGGCGCGACGTCGGGCGCGGCGAGCTTGATGGCCACCTGCTGCAGGCCCCACAGGGCGCAGAGGAGCACCATGAGCCCCAGGGCGGAGCCGTCGACGGGCTGGCGCTGGCTGGTCATGGCGGCGAGGGGCTACCCCTCGCGGTAGACGGCGAGCGATCCCTCGTTCTCCCAGACCTCCACCTTGCTGACGGTGACGCGCCCCGCCTCGGCGGCGGCCAGCCGCGCCGAGGTCTCCAGGTAGAAGAAGCGGGCCAGGAGCTCGGCCGTGGTGTTCTCGGTGTCGAAGGGCGGGATCTCGTTGACGTTCTGGTGGTCGAAGCGGGAGCCCACCTCGGCCACCAGCCGCTGCAGGTCGGCGAAGTCCACCACCATGCCGATCCGGTTGAGCTGGGTGGCCCGCACGTGGACGCGGATGCGCCAGTTGTGGCCGTGCAGCCGCTCGCACTTCCCGCCGTGGAGGCGGATCTGGTGCGCCGCGCTGAAGACGAAGTCCTTGGAGATCTCGAAGACGGGGACGCCCATGGCGGCGCTTCTATAGCAGCCCGGCCGGCGGAGTGCACCCCGCCGGGCCGGATGGCGGCGCGGGGCGGGCGGCGGTCGAACCCGTCCGCCCGCGGCTGGCTCGGAGGGGCATGGCCCGAGAGCACGCTCACGGCGGCGGTCACGGTCACGCGCACGGTCCCGGCCGCGGCGGCGACCACCCGCGGGACCAGAACGGCAACCCGCTCGACCTGGCGGCCTACCTCGAGCGGCTCGAGTCGCCCGAGCGGGCTGCCTGGCAGAAGCCGGACGCGCTGGTGGCGGCCCTCGGGCTCGCCCCCGGCGCCACGGCCGCCGACGTCGGGTCCGGCCCCGGCTACTTCACCCTCCGGCTGGCCCGGGCGGTGGGGCCGGGCGGGACCGTCTTCGGCCTCGACGTGGACCCTCGCATGACCGAGCTCCTGGCGGCGCGGGCCCGGGAGGCCGGGCTCGCCAACGTCGTGCCCGTGCTGGCCCCGGGCGGCGACGGCCTGCCGCCGCGCCCCTGCGACCTCATCCTGCTGGTCAACGCCTTCCACCACTTCCCCGACGGCCCCGCCTACCTGGGCCGGCTGGCCGGGGCGCTGACGCCGGGCGGGCGCATCGCGCTGGTGGACTTCCACGAGGGGGAGCTGCCGGTGGGGCCACCGCCGGAGCACCGGGTGACCCGCGCCGCCATCGACGCGGCCGTGGCGGCCGCCGGGCTCCGGGTCGCGGAGGAGCACCGGCTCCTGCCGCACCAGCACTTCCTGCTGCTGGCGCGGCGCTGAGCGCCCCCGCCTTCGGGCGAGGCGGCCCCCGCCGGCCGGGGGCCCGGGTCGAATCGGCGATCACGCCTTGCGCCGCGCCCCCGAAAGCGGCGAGATTGCCCGGCCTATGACCCGTGTCATCGTCGGCCTCAGCCTGGTGGTGGTCATCATGATCGCCATCCCCATCCTGCTGGCCTGGAGCCAGTCGCGCCGCCGCCTGCGCGTCGAGCGTCGCGACGGCGTCGCCCTGCTCCGCATGCCGTTCGGCCACTGGGCGCTCCTCTCCATCATCGCCTTCGCCCCGTTCGCCGCCATCTCCGTGGCCGCGCTGCTGGTGGAGTGGCAGCCCACCGCCGTGGCGGGGGGGCGCTTCATGGGCGTCTTCATGGGGCTGGTGGGGTTCGCGGCCGGCGGCTACCTGCTGGCGCTCGAGTTCCGCGGCGGCCTCCGGCTCGACGACACGGCCATCGAGAAGGTGGGGGCCCTGCGGCGCCGGGCGCTGGCCTGGAGCGACGTCCAGAAGATCACCTTCAACGGGGTGAACAACTGGTTCTTCCTGACCGGCCCCGACGGCAAGACCATCTACTTCGGCGAGGGGCTGGACGGCATCGCCACCTTCGCCGAGCTCGCCCTGAAGCGGCTGCCGCCCAAGGTGCTCGAGGCCAGCCCGCAGGCCCTGGAGGCGCTGCAGGAGCTGGCGGGGAGCTGAGGCCGGGCCCGGAAGGGCGGGCGCCGGTCTCGCCCCTCAGCTCGCCTGGCGCGCCGCCAGGAGGAGGGCCGCCACCGCCGCGGCGGGGTCCGGCCCGTCGAGCCAGGCCCGGATGGCGGCCACCCCGGAGGCCCCGGCCGCCATGGCCTGCGCCGCGTTCTCGGGCCCCACTCCGCCGAGCGCCACG
>JAJYAW010000215.1 GCA_021779335.1 Myxococcales bacterium
GCCCGGGCGCCGGCTCCACGGCCGCCACCCGCCCGGTGAGCTCCCGCCCGCCGGCCAGCACGAGGTGCACCGGCTCGCCGGCCCGCAGCGCCTCCGCCAGCCCGTGGTCGCCGCCGCGCCGCCACGAGAGGCCGGCGGCGAACGCCTCCAGGACCTCGAACAGCTGCTCGAAGTCGCGGGCCACGAAGAGCTGCGGCTGCATGCGCGTGATGTCGAAGGCCACCTCGGCGCAGCCCGCGTCCAGGGGCCGGCGGAGGACCCCCGGCCCGAGGCAGCGGGCCGACTCGCCCAGGGAGGAGAGCAGGCCGGCCCCGTAGATGTGGGGCCCGGCGAGGTCGCCCACCAGGCCGTACTCCGCGGTCCACCAGTAGAGGCGGCTGGCCCGCGCCGCCTCGGAGGCGCGCCGCAGCCCGGCCAGGGCCGCCTGGAGGCCCGCCTCCGCCGCGGCCCCCTCCGCGGCCGAGGCGCCGCGCCGCTCCTTGACCTCGGAGAGGTGGCGCACGGCCTCGAAGACCGGGCGGTCCTCCGGAGCCGGCAGGGCCCGCCAGCCCGCCTCGCCGCAGCGCTGGAGGTACTCGGCGTAGCGGGGATCGCAGAGGAGCGGCGCGTGGCCGGCGCTCTCGTGGACGATGTCCGGGGCGGGCGTGTAGTCGAGGTGGTCGGGGCGGCGGATGGCCGTGGCGATGGCGAGCACGCGCCGGTGCTGCAGCTCCGTGAAGACCGCGGGCGGGATGAACCCGCTCACGCCCACCGCCGACCAGCCCACCCGCGCCAGGCGCTCGTTCATCCCGTCCAGGCTGGGGATCCGGTCGACGGCGATGCCGGTCTCGGCGAGGCCGGCCAGGTAGCGCGGGTGGGCCCGCCCGGCCAGGTGCGCCGTGAGGCGCCCCATGATGGTCCGCCACGTCCGCTGGTCCTCGGCGGTGTAGGCGGCGTAGTCCTGCGCCGCCACCCAGGGGCGGAGGTGCGACGGCAAGGCGTCGATGGCCCGCTCGGTCGGCGTCACGAGGGCGCCTGGGCGGCCCGGCGAGCGCCCGGGTCAGTCGGCGAAGCTGGCGTCATAGCCGGGATCCTCGATCCCCAGCGCGGCGGCGGTGGGGCGCAGCGGACGCGCGCAGTCGAGCATGACCGCCAGCTCGTCGGTGGTGCGGGCGCCGATGGAGCCCTCGTAGGCGCCCGGGTGGGGGCCGTGGAGCACGCCGGAGGGGTGGTGGCTCACCGAGCCCGATCCCACGCCGCGCCGGCTGGTGAACTGGCCGCGCACGTAGAAGAGCACCTCGTCCACCTCGACGCTGGCGTGCGGGTAGGGGCAGGGGATGGCCTCCGGGTGGAAGTCGACCGGCCGCGGCACGAAGGAGCAGACGAGCGCGCCGCGGGCGGCGAAGGTCCCGTGCCAGGTGGGCGGCAGGTGGACCAGGCCGGCCCGGGGCTGGAAGGCCAGGATGGGGAACGCGAACGGGTAGACCGCGCCGTCCCAGCCCACCACGTCGAGCGGCGAGTCGGGGAGGCGGAAGCCGTGGAACGAGCCGCCGCGCTTGACCACCAGGTGGCGCAGCCCCTCGTCGCGGGGCGGCTGCCAGGCCACGCGCCGGAAGTCGCGGTGGCCGTACGGCGCGTCCATGCGGAGCTGCCCGGCCTCGTTGCGCCACTGGGCCGGGAGGTGGAGGTGCTGCGCCTCGAGCCAGAGCCAGCGCTGCGGGCCCGGGTCGGGCAGGAACCGGTGGAGCAGGCCGCGCGGCACGTAGAGGTAGTCCTCGGCCTCGAAGCGGAGGTCGCCGAGGGGGGAGCGGAGGAGGCCGCTCCCCCGCTGCACGAAGAAGAGCTCGTCGGCGTCGCCGTTGCGGAAGTAGGCGGGGTCCTCGGCGGACGGGGTGCACAGGCCGAGGGTGAGGTCCTCGCTCCAGAGGAGCGGCGTGCGGGCGTCGAGCGGCGGCCCGCCGGCGGCCGCGAGGTCCTGCGTCCGGTAGTGGCGGCGCGCCAGGCGGACCGGCGGCGCCGCCTGGGGAGCGGGCCAGCCGTGGAGGGGCTCGGCCGGCCAGGTCACGTGGGGCCGGCGGAGGTGGTAGGCCAGCGTGTACGGCCCCTCGAAGCCGTCGCGGGTGTAGGCCTCCTCGTGCCGGAGCGCGCCGTCCGGGCCGCGGAGCGCCAGGTGGTGCTTCCGCGGGACCTCCCCCTGCTGGACGCGATCGAGCATGGCGGCCGCCGGGCGCACGCCGTCAGGCGCGCCCCTCCTGCCGCTGCTCCCGCTCGATGGACTCGAAGAGGGCGCGGAAGTTGCCGGCGCCGAACCCCTGGTCGCCCTTGCGCTGGATGATCTCGAAGAAGAACGGCCCGGCCTCCGGCTCCTGGTACAGGCCCGCCGCCTCGCGCAGGAAGATCTGGAGCAGGTAGCGGCCCGCCGCGGCGCCGTCCACCAGCACGCCGAGCGCTCGGAGCTCCTCGATGGGCTCGTCGAGCCGGCCGACGCCGGTGGCGCGCAGCCGCTCCGGCAGCAGGTCGTAGTAGCTGCCCGGCGTGGCCATGAACTCGACGCCCCGGGCCCGCAGCCCGCGCACGGCGGCGCGGATGTCGGCCACCGCCAGGGCGGCGTGCTGGATCCCGTCGCCGCGCTGGTCCTCCACGAAGTGGTGGATCTGCGAGGCGCGGAAGGCGGGGCGGCGCGGCTCGTTGTTGGCGAACCTCACGCCGGAGCGCGCGTCGCGCATCACCACCGAGGCGAGGCCCGAGCCGTGGGCCGCCTCCCGAGCCCGGTGGGCCTCGCCGGCAGCGTCCTGGGTGTGGAACGTCACCTCCCAGAACTCCTCGAACCCCAGCACGTGCTCCAGCCACAGGAGCGCCGGCTTCATGGTGCGGAAGTTGGACGTGACGTGGTCGATGGCGGTGAAGCCGAAGCGGTTCCGCTCGCCGCGCGGCGCCGGGCGCGGCTCCAGCCCGGGGTAGGGCCCGCCCCAGCCGCGCCGCTCCACGAAGCGGAAGGTGGTGTCGCCGAAGGGGGTGGTGATGGCGAAGGTGCGGAAGGTGCCGCCGTCGTCCTGGAAGGTGAGCGGGTCCGAGGTGGGGGTGCCGCCCCGCTCCTCCAGGAGCGCGAAGGCCCGCGCCGCGTCCTCCACCTCGAAGACCAGCGAGCCGATGCCGTCCGGGTGCAGCCGGAGCCAGCGGGCGGCCCGGCCGCCCGGGCCCAGCGGCGCCGAGCAGAGGACGCGGACGTCGCCCGCCTCGAAGAGGGCGGAGCGCTGCCCGCCGTCGCGGGTGAGCCGCTCGCCGCTCACCGCCGTCTCCGCCAGGTCGAGCCGCTCGGTGTAGAACCGGCGGCTCCGCTCCAGGTCGTGCACGTAGCAGTGGAGGGCCTCGAGGCGGACGATGCCGAGGGAGGGGAGCGGGCTCATGCGGTCCTCGGCCCGGGCGGCGGGGCGCCGGGGCGGCGGTGGGGGTGGTGGCCCTGGGAGGCCGGCGGCGACTCGACCACCCGCTGATCGATGGCGCCGAAGAGGCTGCGTCCGGCGCGGTCCCGCATCTCGATCTCGACCCGGTCGCCGGCCCGCAGGAACGGCGTCCGCGGGGCGCCGTGCTCCAGCTGCTCTCGCACCCGCCGCTCGGCCAGGCAGGAGACGCCGCGGGCCGGGTCCGCGTTGGAGACGGTGCCGGAGCCGAGGAGCGTGCCGGCGGTGAGGGCGCGGGTGCGGGCCGCGTGGGCGATCAGGTCGGCGAAGGAGAAGTGCATCTCCGGGCCGGCGTCGAGGCTGCCCAGCACCGCGCCGTTGAGCCTGACCGTGAGCCGCAGGTGGACCCGCCCCTCCCGCCAATCCGGGCCGAGCTCGTCGGGGGTGACGGCGAAGGGGGAGAAGGCCGTGGCCGGCTTCGACTGGAGGAAGCCGAACCCCTTGGCGAGCTCCCCCGGGACGAGGTTGCGCAAGGAGACGTCGTTGGCGAGGCACAGGAGCCGGACGTAGCGGAGCGCCTCGCCGCCGGGTGCGCCGAGCGGCACGTCGCCGAGGATCACCGCCACCTCCCCCTCGAGGTCGAGCCCCCAGGCCGGGTCACCGAGCGGGATGGGGTCGGTGGGGCCGAGCAGCACGCCGGAGCCCCCCTGGTAGAGGAGCGGATCGCTGGTGAGCCCCGGGGGCGGCGCGGAGCCGCGCGCCTGGCGCACCAGCCGGACGTGCGTCAGGAAGGCCGAGCCGTCGAGCCACTCATAGGCCCTGGGGAGCGGGGCGCGCAGCGCCCGGGGGTCGAGCGGCCGCGCGGCCGCCTGGCCGGCGTCGAGCGCTCCGGCGAGGGCCGCCAGGCGCGGGGCGGCCTCGTCCCAGCGGTCGAGGGCCGCCTGGAGGTGAGGCGCGATGGCCGAGGCGTCGGCGTGGGCCGCCCCGTCCCGCCGCACCACGATCAGGTGGCCGTCGCGGGAGCCGTCGTCCAACGTCGCGAGCCTCATTCGCGGCTCGATGTAACCGGGCGCGCGGGCCGGGGACCGCCCCTCCGGGGGCGGGGCAGGCGCCCGGCGCGCCGCCCCGGCCTCCTCGCCGCTACGGCCCCGTCAGCAGGGTCGCGTTGCAGGACTTGGGTTGGTTCGGCCAGACCGGCATCGAGCGCACCCCCGTGGAGGTGAGGTCCGGGCTCGTCGGCGGCTCGGTGAGGTCGTTCGACGTGCACGTCCAGCGGATGGTGCCGGCCGGCGCCGTGGGCTCGAGCTCGGCGCGGAAGTAGACCGCGATGGCCGCCGGGAAGGCGTACTCGCAGACCGAGGGGACCACGTTCAGCCCGCAGTCGAGGTGCGGCGTCTGGCCGAAGTCGACGTCCTCGTAGACCCGGGCGATCCAGGGACCGTAGGTGACGCTCACCGGCACGGTGGTCCCGAGGGGGATCTCGAACCTGGCGGTGCACCCGCGCCCCACGTCCAGGGTGAGCGTGGCGGTCGGGCTCGTGCCGAGGAGGTAGCAGTCGTCGCCGGCCCAGCCCGTGAAGGCCGCGGCGGGCCCGGCGATTGGCGTGAGCGTCACCACCGTCCCCTCGTCGTAGCTCGCCGTGCAGGCCGTCCGGTCGCCGCCGCAGTCGATGCGGCCGAGGTCGTCCACCACCCGGCCGTAGGCGTTGCCCCAGAAGGTCGCCGGGCTGTTGCCGACGGTGAGCGTCCGCTGCAGCGGCGCGCCGGTGGTGAAGCTGAGGTGGTAGGCCGTCGAGAGGGGCGTGCCCAGGGCGTCGGTCGCCGCGGTGGTGATGACCACGTCGTAGACGGTGGACGGCAGGAGCCGCGCGGCCGGCGCGAAGTAGAGGTTGTAGCCCTCGCTCTCGACGAACCGGAAGGTGCCGGCGACGGGCGCGCCGCCGCCGGTGCTCAGGCTGAACGCCGCCTGGAGCGAGGCCGGATCCATCGTCGAGCCGAAGGTGACCCGCACCTCCACGCCGGTGCTGACGTCCGTCCACCCCTCCAGCGGGTACTGGTCGACCACCTCCGGCACGCCGGCGGTGGTGAAGGAGAAGGAGGCACCGGCCACCGGGTTGCCCGCGAGGTCGTGGGCGCCGGCGCCGAGCGACGCCGTGAAGGCCTGGCCGGGCTGGAGCGGAGAGCTGGCCGAGAAGCGGGCGGCGGTGCGGGCGGCGTCCATCGGCTCGGAGAAGACGAGGT
>JAJYAW010000216.1 GCA_021779335.1 Myxococcales bacterium
CGCGCCGCCGCCCGCCGCGGAGGCCGGGCGCCCGCCCGAGCTCCGCCGCATCGCGCCCCGCCCGGACCAGGGCCCCAGCGCCCTCTCCTTCGCCCAGGAGCAGATCTGGCTCCTGGACCGGCTGGTGCCCGGCAGCCCCGCCTACCACATCGTGGACGTGGTCTCGCTGCCCGGCGCCTTCGACGCGCCGGCGCTGCGGCGGGCCCTGGACGAGCTCGTGCGCCGGCACGAGGTGCTGCGCACCGCCTTCACGCTCGGCGAGGGCGGCCTGCGCCAGGCGGTCCAGCCCGCGCCGGCGCTGCCCCTCCCCGAGGTCGACCTGGCCGGCCTGGCCGAGCCGCAGCGGCGGGCGGCCTGGCGGCAGGTGGTGCGGGAGGACTCGCGCCGCCCCTTCGACCTGGCCCGCCCCCCGCTGCTGCGCGCCACCGCGGTCCACCTCTCGGCGCAGGAGCACCGGCTGCTCCTCACCATCCACCACGTCGTCTCCGACGAGTGGGCCATGGGGATCGTCCAGGACGAGCTGACCCGGCTCTACCAGGCCTTCCGCCAGGGCCACCCGTCGCCGCTGCCGCCGCTCCCCATCCAGTACGCCGACTTCGCCCGCTGGCAGCGCGACTGGCTCACGCCCGAGCGGCTGGCCCCGCAGGCCGCCTACTGGAGGGCCGAGCTGGCCGGGGCCCCGACCACGCTGGCGCTGCCCACCGACCGGCCGCGCCCGCCCATGCAGACCTTCCGCGGGGCCACCGAGTTCTTCCGGCTGCCGCGGGCGCTGCTGGAGCGGCTGCAGGCGGTCGGGCGCGCCGAGCAGGCCACGCTCTTCATGGTGCTGGAGGCCGCCTTCGCGGCGCTGCTGCACCGCCAGACCGGCCAGGCCGACCTCCTGGTCGGGACGCCCATCTCCGGCCGGACCCTGCGCGAGACCGAGCCGCTGGTGGGCTGCTTCCTCAACACCGTGGTGCTGCGCGCCCGCTTCGACGAGGGGCTGACCTTCCGCGCCCTGCTGCAGCAGGTCCGCGAGCGGGCCCTGGGCGCCTTCGAGCACGCCGAGCTCCCCTTCGAGCAGCTCGTGGCGGCGCTGGCGCCGGACCGCGACCCGGGCCGCTCGCCGCTCTTCCAGGCGCTCTTCGTCCTGCACGCCGGCGACGGCCGCTCGCAGGTCTCCAACCTGGCCGCCCTGGAGGAGCTGGAGACCGGCACCTCCAAGTTCGACCTGACGCTCTACACCGCCGAGACGCCGGAGGGGCTGGAGGGCGTCTTCGAGTACAGCACCGATCTCTTCGAGGCCGAGACCATCCGCCGGCTGGGGCGCCAGTACGGCGTCCTCCTGGAGGCCGTCACCCGCGCCCTCGACGAGCGGATCTCGCGGCTGCCGCTCCTCCCCGAGGCCGATCGCCGGCTGCTGCTGGAGGGCTGGAACGCCACCGCGGCGCCGGACCCGGCGCCGGGCCAGCCGCTGCACCGGCTCGTCGAGGCCCAGGCGGCCCGCACCCCGGACGCCGTGGCGGTCACCTGCGGCGAGGAGTCGCTCACCTACCGCGAGCTCCTGGCCCGCGCCGGCCGGCTGGCCCACCACCTGCGCGGGCTGGGCGTCGGCCCGGACGTGCTGGTCGGCCTCCTGGTGGAGCGCTCGGTGGAGATGGTGGTGGGGCTGCTCGGCATCCTCCAGGCCGGCGGCGCCTACGTGCCGCTCGACCCCGCCTTCCCGGCCGAGCGGCTGGCCCACATGGTGGCGGACAGCCGGATGCCGGTGCTGGTGACGCACCGGGGGCTGGAGGGGGCGCTGCGCGCCCTGCCCGCCGCGGTGGTCCGCCTCGACCTCGACCGGGACGCCGTGGCGCGCCACCCGGCCGCGCCGCCGGCGGTGCCGGACCTGCGCGGCGACCACCTGGCCTACGTGCTCTACACCTCCGGGTCGACCGGCCTGCCCAAGGGCGTGGCCATCCCGCACGCCGCCATCGTGAACTTCGTCCGCTCCATGCAGCGGGAGCCGGGGCTCGGCGCCGGCGACACCCTGCTGGCCGTCACCACCCTCTCCTTCGACATCGCCGGGCTCGAGCTCTACCTGCCGCTCTCGGTGGGCGCCCGGGTGGTCGTCGCCAGCCGGGAGGAGGCCGTCGATCCGCGCCGGCTCATGGCGCGGCTCGAGGCGTCGGGCGCCACCGCGCTGCAGGCCACGCCCGCCACCTGGCGCGCGCTGGTGGAGGCCGGCTGGGCCGGCGCGCCCGGCCTGAAGGCGCTGTGCGGCGGCGAGGCCCTGCCCCCGGACCTGGCCCGGGCGCTCCTGCCCCGCTGCGCCGAGCTGTGGAACATGTACGGGCCCACCGAGACCACCGTCTGGTCCACCCTGCACCGCCTCACCGCGGGGGACGGCGCGGCCCCCATCGGCCACCCCATCGCCAACACCCAGGTCTACGTCCTCGACGCCGAGCGGCAGCTCGCCCCGCCCGGCGCGGTCGGCGAGCTCTACATCGGCGGCGACGGCCTGGCGCGCGGCTACCTGCACCGCCCCGACCTGACGCGGGAGCGGTTCGTGCCGAGCCCGTTCACCCCCGGGGCGCGGCTCTACCGCACCGGCGACCTGGCCCGCTGGCGGGCCGGCGGCGTGCTGGAGTGCCTCGGCCGCACCGACCACCAGGTCAAGCTGCGCGGCTACCGCATCGAGCTCGGCGAGATCGAGGCGGTGGCGGCGCGCCACCCCGCGGTCCGGCAGGTGGTGGTGGTGGCCCGCGAGGACGCCCCGGGCGACAAGCGGCTGGTGGCCTACCTGGTGGCCAGGGACGCGCCGCCCGACCTGGCCGACCAGCTGCGCGCGCAGCTCCGCGCCGCCCTGCCCGAGTACATGGTGCCGGCCCACCTCGTCACCCTGGAGGCCATGCCGCTCACGCCCAACGGCAAGGTGGACCGCAAGGCGCTGCCGGCCCCGGAGGGCGCCGCGCTGGCGCCGAGCCGCTACGTGGCGCCGCGCAACGACCTCGAGCTCAGCATGGCCACGGCCTGGCAGGCCGTGCTGCGGGTCCCCCGCGTCGGCATCACCGACAACTTCTTCGACCTGGGCGGCTCCTCCCTGAGCGTGCTCAAGCTGCTGGCCGGGATGAAGGCGGCCACCGGCCTCGACCTCCCGCTCGGCGCGGTCTTCCGCTTCCCCACCATCGCGGAGCTCGTCGGGAGCCTGGGCTCGGAGGCCACCCGCAGCGCCTCGGCGCTGGTCCCGCTGCAGCCCGAGGGGGCCGGGCGCCCCGTCTTCTGCCTGTGCGGCGTCAACATCTACCGGGAGTTCGCCCGGAGCCTCGGCACCGGCCAGCCGGTCTACGGGGTCTACGTGGCGGAGGAGCAGGCGCTGGCGGACCAGGCGCTCCGCGGGGAGGCGGTGGACATCTCCATCGAGAAGCTGGCCGACGCCTACCACGACGCCATCGTGCGGGCGGCGCCGCAGGGCCCCTACCGGCTGGCCGGCATCTCCTTCGGCGGGGTGCTGGCGGTGGAGGTGGCCTCCCGGCTGCGCCGGCGCGGCGCCGAGGTGGAGCTGGTCATGCTCCTCGACACGATGCTGCCGCGCGGCATCCGCCGGAACTGGCTCAAGTGGGGGCTGCAGCAGGCCGCCGACCTGGCCCGGGGCAACCCGGCCGCGGTGCTGGGGAGCAAGCTGGCCCGGCTGCGGGAGCGGCTGGGCGGGCGCCCCGCCGGGGCCGGCGGCGCCGCCGGCGAGGACGCGCCCAGCGTCGACGAGGCCTTCGAGCTCCGGCAGGAGGCCTTCTACCAGGCCATCGAGGGCTGGACGGCCGACGGGCTGGTGGCCGACTACCCCGTCGTCCTCTTCCGCGCCTCCAGCCACTCCTGGGGCGACCACTTCGAGTTCGACGAGGACTACGGCTGGCGCCACTACCTGGGCCGGCCGCCGCGCGTCGTGCCGGTGCAGGGCGACCACCTGGGCATCATCCAGCCGCCGCAGGTGGCCGACCTCGGGCGCATCGCCCAGCAGTCGCTGCCGGTGGGTCCGAGCGCCTGAGGCGCCTCGCCCGGCGGTCGCCGCCGGCGGGGCCGAGCGCCCGAGGGGCCCGCCGGCGCGGCTCAGGCCGCGTCGTGGTCGGCCACCAGGGCGCAGCTCCCGTCCGGCCGGAAGAAGAAGCCCTTGCCGGCCACCTCGCGCCACCAGCCGCGGCCGCGGCCGCCGGCGGCGCGGCGCAGGCTGACCACGCCGAAGCGCCAGGCCGACTTGTCGCCGGTGAAGGGGCGCTCCGAGAGCAGGTCGGTGTAGTGCGGCACCGGCCAGGAGTGGTCGAGCACCTCCCAGCCGTCCAGCGCGCCGCCCAGCCAGCGGTCGAAGTGGTCGCGGGTCCGGGTGCCCGGCGGGTTCGGGTAGAGCGCGTTGAGGTGGCACACCCCGTCGGCGTCGAGCCGGTCGGGCAGCGCCTCGACGATGCGGCGCAGCAGGTCGGTCCCGTCGAGCCCCCCGCTCCAGAAGTTGTCGCCGGCCCGGGCCGCCGCGTCCGGGGCGTAGGGCGGGTTGGCCACCAGCAGGTCGAAGGTCCCCTCCACCGCGGTGAGGAGGTCGCTCCGCACGAGCTCGACGTTCTCGATCCCGTTGAGCGCCGCGTTGAACCTGGCGAAGTCGAGCGCCCGCGGGTTGACGTCCACCGCCACCACCCGCTGCGCGTGGTCGCTGGCCAGCAGGGCGTGCACGCCGGAGCCGGTGCCGAGATCGACGGCGCGGCGGCGCGGGGACCGCTTGACCAGGCCGCCCAGGATGTAGCTCTCGCTCCACAGGTACATCACCTGGTTGATGGCCAGGTTCCGGTCGGCCCGGTCGGTGGCCAGGTAACGGCCGCCGCAGGGGAAGAGGCAGACCCGGGCGGTGAGCAGGCCGCCCCGCGCCTCGGCCAGCCCCATCTCGACGAGCGCCTCCACCCGCGCCGGCGAGAGGTGGGCCGCCACCCGCTCCGCCGCCACCGGGCGGCCGTCGATGAGGAGCGCGAGCAGCGTGTCCACCGCGTCGTCGGGCCGCGCCCGCCACGCCTCGTGGAGCGGCGGCCAGAAGTTCACGCCCAGGCGCGGCAGCACCCCGAGCCGCCGGGCGCAGGCGGCGAGATCGTAGCCCAGGCCGCGCAGCGCCGCGGCGAGGTCGGTCATGCGCTGGCGCGGCGCGAGGAGGCGGGGCGCCGGCACCGGCTCGTCGATGACCTTCAGCTCCACGTGGTCCACTCCCGGGTCCGCGTCCCGCGCGGCGACAGCGCCGTCCGGACCAGCACCGCCAGGAAGCGCGGGTCCTTCACGAGGTACCGGTAGGCCAGCCGGCGCGGCTCCTGGCCGAGCCGGTAGAGCCACTCCAGCCCGGCGCGGGACATCCAGGCCGGGGCCCGGGTCACGTGCCCGGCCAGGAAGTCGACGGAGGCCCCCACGCCCAGCGCCACGGCCGGCCCGAGGCCGGCGCGCGAGCGGTGGATCCAGCGCTCCTGCTTGGGGGAGCCGAGCGCCACCAGCACGAGCTCGGGGCGGGCCGCCCGCACCCGCGCCAGCGCCTCGTCGGCCTGCCCGGCCGGCGGCGAGAGCGGGATGCGCGCGCCGTCGGCCCCCACCACGAGCACGCCCAG
>JAJYAW010000217.1 GCA_021779335.1 Myxococcales bacterium
GGCGCGCCTTCGGCGTGGGCGGGGTGGTGGCGGAGGCGCGGGCCGGCCTCCCCTCGGTCTTCGGCGCGGCGCTGCCGGCCTGGCGCGAGGCCCGGGCGCGAGGTCGGCCGCTGGACGAGGCGGCCTTCGCGGCGCTGGCGGCGCTCATGCAGGTGGTGGAGGACACCACGGCGCTCCACCGCGGCGGCGCGGCCGGCCTGGCGCGGCTGCGGCGCGACGGGCGGGAGCTGGCGCGGCGGCTCGAGGCCGGCCTGGACCACCGCGCCTTCCTCGCCGAGGCCAACCGGGCCTGGTGCGCCGAGCGGCTCACCATGGGCGGCGTGGCCGACCTGCTCGGCGTGGCGCTCGGCCTCCTCGTCCACGCCGGCGAGCTGCCGGCCGCCGTGGCATCCCCTGAAGAGGGCACCCAGCCGACAGGTTCAAGAGAAATATAGACCAGGACCCGTTTGGGACTATTCAGCCAAGCACCTGATATTGCGGTGCGACGCAGCCGTTGCGCGCTGAATTTTCGCACGCTTGCTGGCGGTCAAGAATCCTTCGCGGACCCGGCGGATGATTGCGCCATTCACGTCGGCGGGCGCAACACCCCCTGGCCCGCCCAGGAGGCGCACCATGTCGCACCTCGAGGTCGCCGAGCTCCCGCTCTTCTCCCGGCGGGACTTCGTCAAGGTCTGCACGGCCGCCGCGGCCGCCGTGGGCATGCCCGCCTGGGCGGGCGAGAAGATGGCCGAGGAGGTCGCCAAGGGGCGCAAGCCGTCGGTCATCTGGCTCCACTTCCAGGAGTGCACCGGCTGCACCGAGTCGCTGCTGCGCGCCAGCGCGCCGGACGTGGGCTCGCTCATCCTGGACCTCATCTCGCTCGACTACCACGAGACGCTCTTCGCGGCGGCCGGCTACCAGTTCGAGGACGCGCTCCACAAGGCCATGACCGAGAACGCCGGCAAGTACGTGCTGGTGGTCGAGGGGGCCATCCCGCTCAAGGACGACGGCATCTTCTGCATCGTGGGCGGCCAGAAGGCGGTCGACACGCTCCAGGCCGTGGCCGCCAAGGCCGGCGCCATCGTGGCCATCGGCTCCTGCGCCTCCTGGGGCGGCGTCCCCTCCGCCACGCCCAACCCGACCGGCGCCGTCGGCGTCCCCGCCGTGCTGAAGGGGAAGGCGGTCGTCACGCTGCCCGGCTGCCCGGCCAACCCGCACAACCTGCTCGGCACGGTCCTCCAGTTCGCCACCTTCGGCACCCTGCCCAAGCTCGACGACAAGGGGCGCCCCGTCTTCGCCTACCAGCGGGTCATCCACGAGGACTGCCCGCGCCGCGCCCACTTCGACAACGGCCGCTTCGCCAAGGCCTTCGGCGACGAGGGGCACCGGCAGGGCTGGTGCCTCTACCAGCTCGGCTGCAAGGGGCCGCAGACCCACGCCAACTGCTCGCTCCTCCCCTTCTGCGAGGTGCCGGGCGCCTGGCCCATCGGCATCGGCCACCCGTGCATCGGCTGCACCGAGCAGGGGATCGTCTTCAACGTCCCGGTTCACACCAACCTGCCCATCGAGAAGCCCACCGCGCCCATGGCCTACCCGACCGTCGGCTCCGGCAAGGGCGAGGTCGGGGCCATCTCGGCCGGCGTGGCGGGCCTGGTGGTCGGCGCGGTGGCGGGCGCGGGCTATGTGGCCTCGCGCAAGCTCAGCGTGGCGGTCAAGAAGGCCGAGGGCGCCGCCAAGGAGAAGGAGGACGCGTCATGACGCTGACGAGGCGCGGCGCCCTGCAGGCCCTGGGCGCGGCCGCCGCCGGCGCCGCGCTGGCCACGCCGGCCGAGGCGCGCACGCCGCACCGGAGCGCCCCCGACGACCTCGGGCTGCTCTACGACGCCACCCGCTGCATCGGGTGCCGCGCCTGCGTCACCAGCTGCCGCGAGGCCAACGGCGAGCCCCGCGACGTGACCATGATGGCGGGCGCCCCCTACGACGCGCCCGTGGACCTGAACGGCCACACCCTCACCGTCATCAAGCAGTGGTCCGACGGGACCCGAGACGGCTTCGTCAAGGCCCAGTGCATGCACTGCGCGGATCCCGCCTGCGCCTCGGTGTGCATGATGGGCGCGCTGCACAAGGGGCCGCGCGGGGTGGTGGAGTACTCCGTCGACCGGTGCGTCGGCTGCCGCAACTGCCAGATCGCCTGCCCCTTCAACGTGCCCAAGTTCCAGTGGACCTCCGCCGCGCCGCAGATCGCCAAGTGCGAGCTGTGCCGCCACCGCTGGGCGGCCGGGAAGGGGCCGGCCTGCGCCGAGGTCTGCCCGCGGCAGGCCGTCATCGCGGGGCCGCGCAGCGAGCTGCTGGCGGAGGCCCACCGGAGGCTGGCGGCCACGCCGCAGGCCTACCAGGGCGGCGTCTACGGCGAGACCGAGGGCGGGGGCACCGCCTGCCTCTACCTCTCGCCCGCCGGCTTCGGCCCCCTCGGGCTGCCCCCGCTCGGGCGCGAGCCGGCGCCCGCGCTGGTGGAGAGCGTGCAGCACGGCATCTACCAGGGGTTCGTGGCGCCGGTGGTCCTCTTCGGCGCCTTCGCCGTGATGGCCTGGAAGAACCGGGCCGCCGGCCAGGGGGAGGAGCCATGACCGCGCGCGCCACGCCCGTCCAGGGCAAGCTGCTCACCCCCGGCGTCAAGCTGCTGCTGGTGCTCTGGGCGCTGGGCACGGCGGCCGGCCTCTACCGCTTCACGCAGGGGCTGGGCGCCGCCACCGCCATGAACGACGGCTACCCCTGGGGCATCTGGATCGCCGTCGACGTGGTCATCGGCACCGGCCTGGCCAGCGGCGGCTACGTGCTGGCCTTCCTGGTCTTCATCCTCAACCGCGGCCGCTACCACCCGCTGGTCCGCCCCGCCCTGCTCACCAGCCTGCTCGGCTACGCCGTGGCCGGCGTGGGGGTGGCCTTCGACCTGGGGCGCTACTGGACGATGTGGCGCATCCCGGTGTCGCCCGGCCTGTGGAACCACACCTCGGTGCTGCTCGAGGTGGCCCTCTGCATGATGGCCTACGTGCTGGTCCTCTTCCTGGAGCTCTCGCCGGCCTGGCTGGAGGGGCTGGCCGCCGGCCGCGATCCCGCCCGGGCCCGGCTGGCCGCCCGCTGGCTGCCGCGCGCCCAGAAGGCCCTGCCCATCCTGGTGGGCGCCGGGCTGCTGCTGCCCACCATGCACCAGTCCAGCCTGGGCGCGCTCATGATGATGGCGGGCCTGAAGCTGCACCCGCTGTGGCACACCGGGTTCCTCCCCCTCTACTTCCTGCTGACCGCCTTCATCATGGGCTTCGGGGTCATCTACTTCGAGTCCATCTTCTCCAGCCTGGCCTTCGGGCGGCCCCTGGAGCACCGGCTGCTGGCGCGGCTGGGCCGGTGGGTGGGCGTGGTCATCTTGGTCTTCCTGGTGGCGCGCTTCGCCGTGCTGGGGCTGGAGGGCAAGCTCGGCCTCACGGTGAGCGCCGGCCGGCTGGGCTTCTTCTTCTGGGCCGAGGTCCTCATCCTCCTGGCGGCGGCCGCCCGCTTCCTCGGGCTGGGCCAGGAGGGGCGGCCGGACCGGGCGCTCCAGGCGGCGCTGCTCGCCATGCTGGGCGGCACCCTCTACCGGCTCGACGTCTTCCTGGTGGCCTACGACCCCGGCAACGGCTGGATCTACTTCCCCAGCCTGGCCGAGATCCTCGTCACGCTCGGGCTCATCGCCACCGAGACCGTCGTCTACGTGCTGCTGGTGCGCCGCTTCCCCATCCTGGCGGGCATCTCGCCCGCCGGGCAGCCCACCGTTCCCGTCGGCCTCCGTGAAGGGGTGACCCCATGACCCAGCGAATCACCATCGATCCCATCACCCGCATCGAGGGGCACCTCCGCATCGACCTGGAGGTGGACGGCGGCTCCATCCGCAAGGCCTGGTCGAGCGGCACGATGTGGCGCGGCATCGAGACCATCCTGAGCGGCCGCGACCCGCGCGACGCCTGGGTCTACACCCAGCGCATCTGCGGCGTGTGCACCACCGTGCACGCCGTCACCTCGGTGCGGGCCGTCGAGAACGCCATCGGGCTGGAGGTGCCGCTCAACGCCCAGCTCATCCGCAACGTCATCATCGCGGCCCACGCCCTGCACGACCACGTGGTCCACTTCTACCACCTGTCGGCGCTCGACTGGGTGGACGTGGTCTCGGCGCTGAAGGCCGACCCCGTCAAGGCGGCCCAGCTCGCCGAGTCGGTCTCCTCCTGGACGGGCAACTCCGCCAAGCACCTCGGCGAGGTCAAGGCCAAGCTGGAGGGGTTCGTCAAGGCGGGCCAGCTCGGCATCTTCCAGAACGGCTACTGGGGCCACCCGGCCATGAGGCTGCCGCCGGAGGTCAACCTCATCGCGGTGGCCCACTACCTCCAGGCCCTGGACGTGCAGCGCAAGGCCAACCAGGTGGTGGCCATCCTGGGCTCCAAGACCCCCAACATCCAGAACCTGGCGGTCGGCGGCGTGGCCAACGCCATCAACCTCGACAGCCCCTCCGCCCTCAACATGGAGAAGCTGTACCGCATCAAGACCCTGCTGGAGGACGTGACCACCTTCGTCAACCAGTGCTACCTGCCCGACGTGGCCACGGTGGCCGGCTTCTACCCGGACTGGTTCAAGTACGGCGCGGGCGTCACCAACTACCTGGCCGTCCCCGACCTCCCCACCGACGTGAAGATGACCCAGTTCGACCTGCCGGGCGGCGTCATCGTGGCCGGGCAGCCGGGCGTCCGGAAGATCGAGAGCTGGAACGACGACTACCTGAAGGCCAACGTCACCGAGTCGATCGCCCGCGCCCACTACGACGGCGACTGGGAGAAGAAGCCCTGGGACTCGGAGACGGTCCCCAGGTTCGCCGGCGAGTGGAAGTTCGAGACCGAGGCGCCGAAGAAGTACAGCTGGGTCAAGGCGCCGCGGCTCGACGGCCGGCCCATGCAGGTGGGGCCGCTGGCCCAGGTGCTGGTGGGCTACCTCACCGGCCACGCGCCGACGGTCAAGTGGGCCGGCGCCCTCATCGGCACGGTCAAGGCCATCCACAAGATCGACGTCGTGCCGGCCATGCTCCACTCCACGCTGGGGCGCCACGCGGCGCGGGCCGTCCGCACCGCCGTGCTGGGCGAGCTGGCCCTGAAGCACTGGCAGCTCCTGGTGGAGAACATCGGCAAGGGCGACACCGCCATCTGGGTCGATCCCATGCCCAGGCTGCAGAAGGGCAGCTACCGCGGCGTGGGCTTCCACGAGGCGCCGCGCGGCGCGCTCTCCCACTGGTGCATCCTGGAGGACGGCAAGATCAAGAACTACCAGGCGGTGGTCCCCTCCACCTGGAACGCCGGCCCGCGCGACGGGAAGGACCAGCCCGGCCCCTACGAGGCCTCGCTGGTGGGGAACCCGGTGGCCGACGCCAAGCTCCCGCTGGAGGCGCTGCGGACCATCCACTCCTTCGACCCGTGCCTGGCCTGCGCCATCCACACGCACGACGCGGACGGCCACGAGACCGGCTCGGTGAAGGTGCTCTGAGGGACGGCGCGGGCGGCGCGCCTCGCCGGCACCTCGCCGGCGGGGCCGCGCG
>JAJYAW010000218.1 GCA_021779335.1 Myxococcales bacterium
CCCCGCCGCCGAGCCCGTCCCCGCCGCCGCCGCCGCCGCCGGCGAGCCGCCCGCCGCCCCGTAGCGCCGAGCCCCTCCGTACCCGCCGCGACCGTCGCGGCAGAACCAGCAGCACGCGAAGAGAGAAAGAAGATGCCCAAGCTCAAGACCAGCAGCGCCGCCAAGAAGCGGTTCCAGGTGAAGAAGAGCGGCGCGGTGAAGTTCCGCCACGCCGGCGTCCGCCACCTGGCCACCTTCGGCAAGACGCACAAGCAGAAGGTCGGCCTCCGTGGCACCAGCCACCTGGACGCCTCCGATGCCAAGAAGATCAAGGAGTGCTTCCCCTACGCCCGCTAGGGCGTGACGGGGCGTCACACCACCACGGCCAGGCGGGGACCAAGCGCGGCCATCGGGCCGCCTCCCGCCGGCGAACAGGAGCAGCAAGATGCGCGTCAAGAAGGGTTTCAAGGCCCGCCGCCGCCGCAACCGCGTCCTCAAGCTCGCCAAGGGCTTCCGCGGGCGCCGCAAGAACTGCTACCGCCGCGCCAACCAGGCCGTCGAGCGCGCGCTCGACTACGCCACCCGCGACCGCCGCCAGAAGCGGCGCGACTTCCGCGCCCTCTGGATCGTCCGCATCAACGCGGCCGCCCGGCTCAACGGCACGACCTACTCGAAGCTGGTGGCCGGCCTGAAGAAGGCGGGCGTGGTCCTGGACCGCAAGGTGCTGGCCGAGCTCGCGCTGTCGGCCCCGGCCGACTTCACCGCCGTCGTCAAGACCGCCCGCGCCTAGGAGGCGCGGATGGCCGACCTGCTCGGACAGCTCGAGGCGCTCGCCGCCGCGGCCCGCACCGCGTGCGCGGCCGCCGGCGACGAGAAGGCCCTCGAGGAGCTGCGCGTCCGCTTCCTCGGCAAGAAGGGTGAGCTCTCCGCGGTCCTCCGCGGCATGGGCGCCCTCTCGGCCGAGGAGCGTCCGCGCGTCGGCGAGGTCGCCAACCGCGTCCGCGACGAGGTCGAGGCGCTCCTCGGGGCGCGCAAGGCCGCGCTGGGCGAGGCGGCCCTCGAGGCCGAGCTCGCCGGCCAGCCCATCGACGTCACGCTGGCCGGGCGCCGCCCGCTGCCGCGCGGCCACCGGCACCCGCTGACGCGGGCCGCCGAGGAGATCGCCGGCATCTTCGCCCGCCTCGGCTACGAGGTGGCCAGCGGGCCGGAGATCGAGCTCGACTGGTACAACTTCGAGGCGCTCAACATCCCGGCGGATCACCCCGCTCGGGACATGCAGGACACCTTCTACGTGGATCCGTCCACGCTGCGGGAGGGGCGGGCCAAGGGGGGCGTGCTGCTGCGCACCCACACCTCGCCGGTGCAGATCCGCGCCATGCAGCGGATCGGCGAGCCGCCCATCCGCATCATCTGCCCGGGGCGGGTCTACCGCTCCGACTACGATCAGACCCACTCGCCCATGTTCCACCAGGTCGAGGGGCTGTGCGTCGACACGAAGATCACCTTCGCCGATCTCAAGGGGACGCTGGCCGCCTTCGCCCGCGCCTACTTCGGGCCGGGGACGAAGACCCGCTTCCGCCCGAGCTACTTCCCGTTCGTCGAGCCGGGCGCCGAGGTGGACGTCTCCTGCTCCATCTGCGGGGGCTCCGGTCGCAAGGACGGCAGGCGCTGCGGCACCTGCAAGGAGACCGGCTGGCTCGAGGTGCTGGGCGCCGGGATGGTCCACCCCAAGGTGCTCCGGAACGGCGGCATCGACCCCACGCGCCACACCGGCTTCGCCTTCGGCATGGGCGTGGAGCGCCTGGCGATGCTCAAGTACGGCATCGACGACCTGCGCCTCTTCTTCGACAACGACCTGCGCTTCCTCGAGCAGTTCTAGGCGGCCGGCATGCAGATCTCCCTGAAGTGGCTGTCGCAGTACGTGGACCTGCCGTCGCCGGAGGCGCTCGCCAAGGGCCTGACCGCGGTCGGCCTGGAGGTCGAGGCCATCGAGCGGATCGGCCAGGGGCTGGCCGGCGTGGTGGTGGCCCGCGTGCTGGCGGCGGAGAAGCACCCCAACGCCGAGAAGCTCTCGGTCACCTCCGTCGATCGCGGCGAGGGCGCGCCGATCCAGGTGGTCTGCGGCGCCAGGAACTACGCGGTGGGCGACCTCGTCCCGCTCGCCACCGTCGGCACGACGCTGCCCGGCGGCGTGAAGATCGAGAAGGCCAGGCTCCGCGGGGTGGAGTCCTTCGGGATGCTCTGCTCGGCCAGGGAGCTCGGCCTCGACGCCGACGCGAGCGGCCTGCTCATCCTGCCGAAGGACCTCGCGCCCGGCACCCCCATCGCCGAGGCGCTCGGCCTCGAGGACGTGCTCCTCGAGGTCAACGTCACCCCCAACCGGCCCGACTGCCTCTCGCACATCGGCATCGCCCGCGAGGTCGCGGCGCTCCTCGGCCAGCCGGTCAGGGCACCGGCGACCGTCGTGCAGGAGGCCGGAGAACCAGCGGCGAGGGCCGTCCAGGTCCGCATCGAGGCCCCCGACCGCTGCGCCCGCTACGCCGCGCGGGTCGTCGAGGGCGTCAGGATCGGCCCGTCGCCGGCCTGGCTGGCCCGGCGCCTCGAGGCCTGCGGCGTCCGCTCCATCTCCAACGTGGTGGACGCCACCAACTTCGTCCTCCTCGAGCTCGGCCACCCGCTCCACGCGTTCGACCTGGACAAGGTGGCCGGCGCCGAGATCGTGGTCCGCACGGCGCGCCCGGGAGAGCGGATCACCACGCTGGACGGCAAGGAGCGCCTCCTCGAGGAGTCGGATCTCCTCATCGCAGACCGCGACCGCGGCAGCGCCCTGGCCGGCGTCATGGGCGGCGGCGACTCGGAGATCTCCCAGGGCACCACCCGGGTGCTCCTCGAGTCGGCCTGGTTCGCCCCCGGCTCCATCCGGCGGACCTCGCGCAGGCAGGGGCTGAAGAGCGAGGCCTCCTACCGGTTCGAGCGCGGCGCCGATCCCGGCATGGTGCTCCCGGCGCTCGACCGCTGCGCCGCCCTCATCGCCGAGCTGGCCGGCGGCACCGTCCGGCCGGGCGTCGTCGACCGCGTGGCCCGCCCGGCCACGCAGGGCCAGGTGCGCCTCCGCTGGACGCGCCCGGCCGAGCTGCTCGGCATGGCGGTGCCCCGCGAGGAGGCCCGCCGCGTGCTCCTCGGCCTCGGCTTCGGCGAGCTCGCGGCTGACGAGGAGGGGGCCACCTTCTCGGTGCCCAGCTGGCGCGTCGACGTCGCCATCGAGGAGGATCTCGTCGAGGAGCTGGTGCGCACCCGCGGCTACGACGCCATCCCCGAGACGCTGCCGGCGGCGGCGGTCCGCACGCCGGCCGAGGGCCCGGAGGCCGGCGTGGTGGCCCGCATCAGGGAGGCGCTGGAGGCGGCCGGCTTCTCCGAGGCGATCAACTTCAGCTTCGTGGCCGAGCCCGACCTGGCGCCGCTGCGCTACGACGTGGCCGTGGGGGACGGCACGACCCGCGCCCTGGGCATCGCCCTCAAGAACCCCATCAGCGCCGAGCTGTCGCTCATGCGGACCAGCCTGGTCCCGTCGCTCCTCAAGAACGCCGCGCGCAACCGCGCCCAGCGCGTCGACGACGTCCGGCTCTACGAGCTGGCGCGCGTCTACCACCCGGCGCCGGTCGAGGCGGAGGGCGACGCCCCCACGCTGGAGGACCTGCGGGTGGCCGGCGTGCTGCTGGGACGCCGCGCCCCGGCCGGCTGGACCGGCGGCGCCGACGCGGTCGACTTCTACGACGCCAAGGCCGCGACCGAGGCCGTGCTGCGGGGGCTCGGCGTGGCCGGCGCCCGCTGGGAGGCCGGCGGCGAGGCGTGGCTCCACCCGCGGGTGGCCGCGACCGTCCGCGCCGCCGACGGCGAGCGGTTCGGCTGGGTCGGCGAGCTCCACCCGCGCGTGGCCGAGGCCTTCGACCTGCCCCGCGGGGTGCTGGCCTTCGAGCTGCGCGTCGAGGCGCTGGCGCGGCACGGCGCCCTGGTGCCGCGCTACCACGTCATCCCCTCGCTCCCGGCCGTGCTGCGCGACCTGGCGGTGCTGGTGGCCGAGCCGGTGACCGCCGAGGCGGTGCTGGCGGCCGTGCGCGAGGAGCCGCTCGTCGGGGAGGCCACCATCTTCGACGTCTACCGCGGCGCCCCCATCCCGGCCGGCAGGAAGAACCTGGCGCTCGCCATCTCCTACCGCGCGGCCGACCGGACGCTCACCGACGCCGAGGCCGAGGCGGCCCACGGGCGCATCGTGGCCCGCCTGGCGGCACGGCTCGGCGCCGAGCTGCGAGGGTAGGGATGGCCCCGCGCCCGAGGCTGGCGTGGGCGGCGCTGGGCTTCGGCCTCGCGGCCCTGGCCTCCGCCTGGAACCCCGCCGCGGCCCCCTTCGGCCTGGCCGTGGGGCTGGGGTCCGCACTGCTGGCGGTGCGCGCGCTGCGCGCCGGGGGGCGCCGCTGGGCGGGCTGGCTCGGGCTGGCCACCTCGCTCGCCGCGGTGGGCGTGGCGCTGACGGTCCTCGCGCTCACCGCCGGGATCGGGAGGCAGCCCTCCGAGACCTCGCTCGTGCCGCAGCCGTCACCCGAGGAGGCCGCCCGGGCGCTCGACGACGCGGCCGCGCGCAGCCGGGCGGCGAGGGAGCGGGCGGCGAGGGAGCTGGACCAGCTCGGACCGGAGGGTCGAAAGCCGTCTTCGAATTGACACCGGGCGGTGAATCGGCTACCGATTTCGGTAGCTTAGCGCGACGCTGCGCTCGACGCGGGGACGGGACGGGGAGCCAACGTGACCAAGGCCGACATCATCGAGAGCGTCTACGAGAAGGTGGGGTTCTCCAAGAAGGAGGCCGCCGAGGTCGTGGAGATGGTCTTCGACACCATCAAGGAGACCCTCGAGCAGGGCGAGAAGATCAAGATCAGCGGCTTCGGCAACTTCATCGTGCGGGACAAGAAGTCCCGCGTCGGCCGCAACCCGCAGACGGGCGAGGAGATCGAGATCTCGGCCCGCCGCGTCCTCACCTTCCGCCCGAGCCAGGTGCTCAAGAACGCGCTCAACGCCTCGGCCGTGGCGCATGAGGCGGCCAAGGCCGCGGCGGCCGCCGCGGCGGCGGCACAGAACCCCGGCTCGTCCTCCAACGGCTGAGCGGCTCGCGCCCGCGAGCCCGGACGAGTCGCCGCGGCCCCGGGCCCCGGCGCGAGCTATAACCCCGCCATGGCGACCATCGACTACACCGACCGTCGGCGGATGCGGCTCGACGTGGAGTTCTACTTCGCCGCCGCGCACCGGCTGCCGCGCTACGAGGGGCCGTGCTTCCGCGTGCACGGCCACAACTACAGGTTCTTCGTGACCGTGGAGGGCGAGGTCGACCCGGCCACCGGCATGATCGCCGACTTCGGGGTCGTCAAGCGGCTGGTGGGGGAGCAGGTGCTGGCCCGGGTCGACCACCGCAACCTGAACGACGTGCTCGACAACCCGACCGCGGAGAACATCGCCCGCTGGATCTGGGAGGCGCTGGAGGGGACCTTGCCGGGCCTGGCCGAGGTGCGGCTCTACGAGATCCCCGACTCCTGCGTCACCTACCGGGGGCCGGGTG
>JAJYAW010000219.1 GCA_021779335.1 Myxococcales bacterium
CCGGCCGCGCCGGCCACGAAGACGCCGGCCACCCGGGTGGCGGTCGGCTCGAAGGGGCTGGCGATCCCCTCCTCCAGGAAGCCGCGCCCGTCGAGCGGCAGCCGCAGCACCGCCGCCAGCTCGCGGGCCCCGGCGGCCGGCGCGGCGGGGGCGTGGATGGCGACGAGGTCGAAGGCGCGCACGGTCTCCAGCAGCCCCTGCGCCAGCCGGACCGCCACCGCGGCGCCGGCCGCCACCGGCGGCTCGGGCAGGAGCTCGGCCTCGAGCAGCTCGACCCCCTCGTCCTGCAGCGCCTCGGCCTGGCGGGCGAACCCGGGCGCGCGCGCCAGGCCGCCCAGCACCGTCACCGCCACGCCCGGGTGCTTGCGGCGCACCAGGTGGGCCAGCTTGAGGAGCTCGCGCACGGGCAGCTCGCCGTCGCTCTCGGCCGCGGTGGTGGCGAGGAGCAGGCTCCGGGGGTCCGCCTCGCCGGCGCCCCGCAGCGCGCCGCCGGTCGGGCCGCCGGGGTGGAGCCGCCGCTCCAGCTGGTAGGTGGAGATGAGCCCGGGCGGACCGGCCACCTCGCCGGGGAGGTGGCCGGTGGCCAGCACGATGGCGCCGGCGGTGACGCGGCGGGACCGCGGCGGGGCGTCGAGCTGGATGGCCCCGAAGGCACAGGCCGCCTGGCACAGGTCGCAGGGCTCGCCGTGGGCCCTCAGGCACGCGGTCGGCTCGAGCGACGAGACGTGAGGCAGGCTGCCCGGGTAGGCGAGGCCGATGGCCTTGACCGTGCCGATCCCGCCGGACCACGGGTCGGGCCGCCCGGCCGGGCAGGACGCGCTGCACTGGCCGCAGCCGATGCAGGCGGCCGGGTCGACGAAGCGGGGCGCCTGCGCCAGCGTGACCTCGAAGCCGCCGGCGCTCCCCCGGACCTGCCGCACCTCGGCCGAGGTGAGCACCTCGATCCGCTCGTGGTGGAGCACCTCGTCGAGGGCCGGCTCCATGAAGCACGAGGCGCAGGCCAGGTCGGGGAAGATCTCGTCGAGCCGGTTGGCCAGCCCGCCCAGCGCCGGGGAGCGCTCCACCAGCACCACCCGGCGGTCCTTCCGGGCCAGGGCCAGGGCCGCCGAGACCCCGGCCGCCCCGCCGCCCACCACCACCACGTCGGCCGAGACCTCGACCTCCTCGGCCGGGATGTGCCGGTGCAGCGCCACCCGGGCCAGGCCGGCTCGCACCAGCCGCCGGGCGCGCCGCGTGGCCGGCTCGGGGGCGCCGCCGATCCACTCCACCTGCTCGCGCAGGTTGACGAGCTGCAGGAGCCAGGGGCTGCGCCCGGCCCGCTGCATGACCCCCCGGAAGGTCTGCTCGTGCTCGCGCGGCGAGCAGGCCGCCACGACCACCCGCTCCAGGCCGCGCTCCTCGATGCGGCGGGCCAGCCAGGCCTGCCCCTCGGCCGAGCAGAGCACCGCGTGGGTGGCGACGTCGGCCGACGGCCAGTGCTCCGGCCGCTCGAGCGCGCCGAGCTGGATCAGGTTGCCGAGGTTGGGGCCGCACCGGCAGAAGATGAGCCCGGTGCGTGGCGGCGCCGTGTGCGGCGGGGCCTCGGCGGGCCCGGGCGGCGGCGTGCCGATCACGCCATCAGTATTGGATCTGGATGACGGTCTTCACGCCGTCGGCGCGGACCGCGAGGAGGGTCTTCTTGCGCCGCTCGCAGAAGGTCCGGATGTCCTTCTCGAAGGTCGGGCAGTCGCCGGCGATCTCCACCACCGTCCCAGCCGGCGTCTCGGCGGTCTCGACCGCGAGCTTCAGCACGGGCTGGGGGCAGCGCATGCCCGCACAGTCGATCTTCACGACGTTGAGTCCGGGCAAGGCGGGTCTCCTCTGGACACGACACGGGCGGCGCGCGCCGCCCGACGAGAGGAGGGACCTTACACGGCGGACTTCGGCCGCGTCAAACGCCTCGACGCCGGGGGGGCCTCTCCGGAATGCCGAGTCGCCACGGCCGCTTGCGCTGGGTCACTCGCGGGCGTCCTCGGCCTCGATGAGCCGGAGGATCGCCGGCGCGTCGGGCGCCGCCAGGACGGCCTCGCGGAAGCCCGGCGAGCGGAAGAGCCGGCTCACCCGCGCCAGCACCTTCACGTAGAGTCCTGCCTCGGCCTCGGGGGCGAAGAGGGCCAGGAAGAGGCGCACCGGCTTGCCGTCCACGGCGCGGAACTCCACGCCGGCCGGCGCCCGCCCGAACACGGCGGTCAGGGCGGGCAGGCCGGCCAGCCGGCCGTGGGGGATGGCCACCCCGTCCCCCACGCTCGTGGAGCCGAGCTTCTCGCGGTCCAGCAGCGTCTGGAGGAGCCGGCCGGGGTCGAGGCCGTGCTGCTGCGCGACGGGGCGGCACAGCGCCGCCAGGACCTCGGGGGGCGAGCGCCCCACCAGATCTGGCAGCACGGCCTCCGGCCGGAGGAAGTCGAGGATCTTCACGACGCGCGAGCCGACCCGCTCACGCGGTGTGCGCCTCGATGACCCCGAGGCTCCCGTCCTCGCGCCGGTAGACGACGTTGAAGGCCCCGTCGTCGAAGTTCTGGAACACGAAGAAGTGGCTGCCCAGCAGGTCGAGCTGGAGGATGGCGTCGTCCACCGTCATGCGGCGGGCCTGGAAGGCGGTGCTCTTCACCACGCGGTGGCTGGGCCGCTCCGGGTGGTCGATGATGTCGAGGACGTCGTGGCGCACCTCCACCGGGGCCGCCTCGCCGTGGGTGCCGTTCTTGTGATCCGCCAGCTTCCCCTTGTGCTTGAGGAGCTGCCGCTCGATCTTGTCGGCCGCCTCGTCGATGGAGGCGTACATGTCCTTGGACTTGGCGCTGCCACGGAGCAGGAAGCGCCCCGCCTTCACGGTGATCTCGGCGTGGTGGGCCAGGTTCTCGACGTGGAGCACGGCGTGGGCCTCGCTGGGCCGATCGATGTAGCGCTGGACGTGCTCGACGCGCCCCTTCACGTGCGACTTGAGGGCCTCGGTGGGTTCGAGATGCCGGAAGGTGATGTTCACCTGCATGAAGCGCCTCCTCTGGGGGTGAACCGCTGAGACGTCTCGACCGCGGCCCGCGCGCCGAGTCTGGCGTCGCTGGTGCCGCGGCCGATGGAGCTGCCGGCTACCGACATGCTGAGGTGATGATAGCAGGCGCCGGGAAAGCGGCACCTCGATCAGCACGAATCGTGAGAGCCCGTACGGGGCGGCCTGGTCCGGTCACGCAACCACCCGTGATCAGAAGTACTTCTTCCGCTTGGAGCTCGGCAGGATGCCCAGGACCTCGCGGTACTTGGCCACCGTGCGGCGGGCGATCTCGATGCCCTGGTCCTTCAGGAGCTCCACGATCCGCTGGTCCGAGTGCGGGTGCTTGGGGTCCTCGGCCGCCACGATCTGCTTGATGTGGTTCTTGACGGCCTCGCTGGCGATCTCGTCACCACCGGTGCGGTTGATGGCCGAGTTGAAGAAGAACTTGAGCTCGTAGATGCCCTGCGGCGTGTGCACGTACTTGTTGGTGGTGACGCGCGAGACGGTCGACTCGTGCATGCCGATGTCCTCGGCCACGTCGCGCAGGATGAGCGGCTTGAGGTGCGCGATCCCCTTGTCGAGGAAGTCGCGCTGGAACTTCACGATCGACTCGGTGACCTTGTAGATGGTCCGCTGCCGCTGGTGGATGGAGCGGATGAGCCACACCGCGCTGCGCAGCTTCTCCTGGATGTAGTCCTTGGCCTTGCCCGCCGAGCCGTTCTTGAGCGCGGCCCGATAGGTGGCGGAGATGCGCAGCTTGGAGAGGCCGTCGTCGTTGAGCACCGTGACGTAGCGGTCGCCCATCTTGTGCACGTAGACGTCCGGGGTGATGTACTGCGCCTCCTCCCCGGTGTAGGCCCGCCCCGGCTTGGGCTCGAGGCGGCTGATGACCTTGACGGCCTTGACGACCTCGTCGACGCTGATCTTGAGGTCCTTGGCGATGGCGGCGTAGTTCTTCGACTCCAGGTGCTTGAGGTGGCGCTCGACGATGGCCACGATCTCGGGCGTGTCGGCGTTGAGGTGCACCACCTGCAGCAGCAGGCACTCGCGCAGGTCGCGCGCCGCGATGCCGATGGGGTCGAAGGTCTGCACCCGCTGAAGCACCGCCAGGCACCGCTCCAGCCCCACGCCGGACTCGAAGGAGACCCGCACCAGCGGGTCGCGCGGGCTGGCGTCCTCGGTCTCCCCCTCGACGGCCGGCATGCGGAAGTAGCCGTCCTGGTCCAGGTTGCCGATGATCAGCATGGCCACCCGCTCCTCCTCCTCGTCGAACTTGGAGAGGCGCAGCTGCCAGACCAGGTGCTCGGTCAGGTCGGTCTTGCGGGTGAGGGTGGCCTCGTAGCCGGGCAGCTCGTCGTCGGCCATGCCGCGGTTGGACGGCGCGGTGTGACCCTGCAGCTGGTAGTGATCGAGGTACTGGTCCCAGTCGATCTCGTTCTGCCCCTCCTCGCCCTTGACCTCCTCGGACTTCTCCGGCGCCTTCTCGGCCGGCGCGGACTCGGCCGCCTGCTCCTCGGCGGGGCTGGCGCCGGCCTCGGCCACCGGCTCCTCGCCGTCGTCCGCCCCGTCCAGGAGCGGGTTCTCGTTCATCTCGCTGCGGACCAGGTCGACGAGCTCCATGCGCGACAGCTGGAGGAGCTTGATGGCCTGCTGCAGCTGGGGCGTCATCACCAGCTGCTGCGTCATCTTGAGGTGCTGCTTCAGCTCCATGCTCATTCCGCTCCCTGGCCCTCAGGCGGTGGTGTCGTCGAGGCGGAACTTCTCCCCGAGGTAGACCGCCCGGGCCTTCTGGCTGCCGGCGATCTCGGCCGGCGTCCCGGCCTCCAGGATCGCCCCGGCCGAGAGGATGTAGGCCCGGCTGCAGATGCCGAGCGCCTCCCGCACGTTGTGGTCCGTGATGAGCACGCCGATGTTCCGGTCGCGCAGGCCGCCGATGAGCCGCTGCAGCTCGCCGACGGCGATGGGGTCGACGCCCGCGAAGGGCTCGTCGAAGAGGATGAAGCGCGGGCTGGAGAGCAGGCTGCGCGCCACCTCGGCGCGGCGCCGCTCGCCGCCGGAGAGCGTCTCGCCCATGCTGTCGGCCACCTTCTCCAGCCGGTACTCCGCCAGCAGCTCGTCGGCCCGCGCCTCGCGCCCGGCCCGCCCCATCCCCAGCGCCTCCAGCACGCCGGTGAAGTTCTGGCGCACCGTCAGCTTGCGGAAGATGGAGGCCTCCTGCGGCAGGTAGCCCACGCCGAGGCGGGCCCGCCGGTGCATGGGCAGCGCGGTCAGGTCCTGGTCGCCGAGCAGCACCTGGCCGGCGTCGGGCGTCACCAGCCCGACCACCATGTTGAAGCTGGTCGACTTGCCGGCGCCGTTGGGCCCGAGCAGCCCGACCACCTCGCCCGGCGCGACGTGGAAGGAGACGCCGTCGACCACGCGCCGCCGCTTGTAGCTCTTGACGAGCCCCTCGGCGCGCAGCAGCCCGGCGCCGCTCACGGGCGCCCCCCGGCCGGCCTGGTTGGCGGGGCCGTCGGCCTGGCCGCCGGCGGAGGCTGCGGCGCCGCCGGCTGCGCAG
>JAJYAW010000220.1 GCA_021779335.1 Myxococcales bacterium
GACGTCGAGCGCCGGCAGGTCGGTGCCGGCGGCGACCGGCACGCGCCCGCGCACGTCGAACTTGAGGTACTGCACCGAGGAGAGCCGCTCCTCGCCCACCTGCCGCGCGTCGAAGCGGGGGCGCACCTTGGTGCCGTCCTCGAGCTTCAGGTAGAGGTGGTCCGTCAGGCCGAGCCACTCGCGCAGCTTCCGGTCGCGCAGCGCGGGGTCGGTCAGCTCGATGAGCAGCGTCGCCCCGAGCTCGCCGCGCCCGCCCAGGAGCTCGTTGTAGGTCGTGAGCTCGTGGCGGATGTCCGCCTCCCGGGTCATCCGCTCGGCCCGCACCATCTCCAGGACCTGGTAGCGGATGGTGGCGGTGTTCTCGAAGAGGAGCGTCAGGTGCTCCCCCACGTGGACCCGCCGCGGCCGCTTGGCCTCCAGGATGGCGGCGCGGATCTCGCCGCGCGACCGCTCGTAGGCCGCCAGCGGCAGGAGCTCCTCGTATCCGACCGGCCTCATGGCCCCTCCCCTCCGGCCGTCCCGAACCCCTCGCCGCGGTAGGCCCGCGCCAGCAGCGACACCGGGTGGAGCGGCTTCTTGCCGGCGTGCTGCTGGAACTGCAGCGCCGCCAGCGGGCAGTCGGTGGCCCAGGTCTCGGCCTCGGCCGCCTGCATGCCGGCGAACGCCTTCTGGCCGATCCGCTGCGAGGGGCCGAACCCCTCCACCGACATCGCGTAGGTGCCGTCGTGGCCGCAGCACTCCATGACCGTGGCGGAGACCTGCAGCCCCGGGATCTTGCGCAGCAGGTCGCGCCCCTTGAAGCCCACCGCCTGGGCCCTCAGGTGGCAGGGGGCGTGGTAGGCCACCTTGCCGCCGGGCGGCGCGCTCTTGAACTGGGTGTTGAAGCGCGGCTGCTCGCGGAGCGACCAGAGGAACTCCGAGACGTCCTGCACCGCCGGCGCCAGCGCCTCGGCCCGCGCCCGGTCCGGCCCCTCCAGCAGGTGGGGCCACTCGCGCCGCATCATGAGCGAGCAGGTCGGGTTGACGACCAGCACCTTGGCCCCCCGCTCCACGAAGGGGAGCAGGAGGTCGAGGTCGTGGTGCGCCTGGGCCCGGAGCGAGGCGAGGTCGCCCTGCTCCCAGGCCGGCATGCCGCAGCAGCGCAGCCCCGCCACCACGCGGGCGTCGACGCCGTTCTGCTGGAGCACGAAGAGGGCGTCCTTGCCGATCTGCGGCTCGTTGTGCTGCACGAAGCAGGTCTGGAAGAGCACCACCTCGCCGCCCGGCTCGGGCCGGACGTACCCCTCCCTGGCCGCCCAGGCGTCGAAGGGCTCGGCCGCGAAGTCGGGCAGGAGCTTGTCGCGGTGGATGCCCACCGCCTTCTCCATGAGGACGCGGAAGGGGCGCACCCGGTTCATGGCGTTGGCCACGCCGAAGCTGGCCCGTGCCAGCCTGGCCGCGCCGTCCGGATCGTTGAGGACCCGCATGCGCAGCGTCTTGCCCTGGCCGCGCCGCGCCACGCCGCGGGCGCGGTGGACCAGCTTGGGGAAGTCGAGCTGGAACGGGTGGCCGTCCCGCTGCGTGTAGGGGCACTGCACGTCGCAGAGCTTGCACTGGAAGCAGGCGTCCATCACCTGCTGGGTCTCGGCGGCGGTCACCTGCTTCACGTCGCCGTCGTGCCGCTCGTCGATGGCCTTGAAGAGGAGCGGGAAGCTGTCGCAGTACTTGAAGCAGAGGCGGCAGCCGTGGCAGACCTCGAAGGTCCGCTGCACCTCGCCGGCCAGCGCCGCCGGATCCCAGTAGATCGGCTCGGCCGGATCGTAGGAGAGGCCCGCCGTCGGCTGGTACGAGATGTTCTTGGCGTCGGTGCTCATGGCGGCAGTCTCCCTCGCCCGCGCCGGCGGTCCAATCGACGAGGAGCCCGGGACCCGTCTGGGGTCGCCGGGCTCCCGGTGGATGGGACGCTGGCTGGCGCCGGCGCTAGCTGATGGTCTTGAGCATCTTCTCGAAGCGGCCGGCGTGGGACTTCTCGGCCTTGGCGAGCGTCTCGAACCAGTCGGCCACCTCGGCGAAGCCCTCGGTGCGGGCCGTCTTGGCCATGCCCGGATACATGTCGGTGTACTCGTGCGTCTCGCCGTGGATGGCGGCCTTCAGGTTGAGGGTGCTGTCCCCGATGGGCAGGTCCGTGGCCGGGTCGCCCACCGCCTTCAGGAAGTCGAGGTGGCCGTGCGCGTGGCCGGTCTCTCCCTCGGCGGTCTCGCGGAAGTTGGAGGCGACCTCGGGGTAGCCCTCCACGTCCGCCACCTTCGCGAAGTACAGGTAGCGGCGGTTGGCCTGCGACTCGCCGGCGAAGGCGTCCTTGAGGTTCTGGTGGGTCTTGCTGCCCTTCAGGTTGGCCATGGTGTTCCGTCCTTCCCCTCCGTCGGGGTGGTTGGTCTCGGTGTGGGTGATAGGTAAGGCGGGCGCGGCCTGCGGCACCGTCCCCGTTGGGGGCGGCGGGCGGAATTCGCGGTCGGCCCTGGACCAGCGGGCGCGGCGGGATGGCTCAGACGTTCTGGGAGAGGATCAGGTGGACGTACTGGGCCCGCTCGAACGCGCCCGGATCGCTGATCTGCTTCTGCGACAGCGTGCCGCGGACCTCGGCGAGGCTGGAGTGGCCTTGCCGATCGAGCCACTCCTCCATCCCCTGCAGCACCTTGCCGAGGTGCGGCACGCCGTTCTTCACCAGCGCCGAGGCGAGCTGCACCACCTGCGCGCCGGCCAGGATCTGCTTCAGGGCCCCCGGCGCGTCGTAGACGCCGGTGGAGGCCGCCAGGTGGGCCTTGGTGCGCCCGTGCAGCAGCCCCATCCAGCGCAGCGGCAGGAGCGCCTCGCCGGGCGCGGAGAGGCTCATCACCGAGATGGGCGCCAGCCGATCGAGCGAGAGGTCCGGCTGCAGGAAGCGGTTGAAGAGCACCAGCCCCTGGGCGCCGGCCAGCTCGAGCTGGCGGGCCACGTGGGCCAGCGCCGTGAAGTAGGGCGAGAGCTTGACGGCCAGGGGGATCTTCACGGCGGCGCGGAGCTCCCGGACCACCTCGAGGTAGCGCCGCTCCACCTCGGCCCCGCTCACCTCCGGGTCGGCCTCCACCGCGTAGAGGTTGACCTCGAGCGCGTCGGCGCCGGCCGAGGCGATCTCCCTGGCGTAGCCGGTCCAGCTCCCCGGGGCGCAGCAGTTCAGGCTGGCGATGACCGGGATGTCGAGCGCCTTCTTGGCCCGTTCCACCAGCGAGAGGTACTCGTGCGGGCCGACCCGCTGCGGCGGGAAGTAGGTGCGGGCCTCCGGGCTGGAGTCGGCGTGGCGGGCCGCGGCCTCCTCGAGCTCGGTGTTGGTGGCCTCGAGCTGCTCCTCGAAGAGCGAGCGGAGCACCACCGCCCCGGCGCCGTGCCCCTCCGCGGCCTCCAGGTTCTCGAGCCGGTTGGAGAGCGCCGAGGAGGCGACCACGAGCGGGCTCGGGAGGGTCAGGCCAAGGTAGTCGGTGGTCAGGTCGGCCATGTGGTCTCCGGGGGTTGGCTGCTTACAGATAGTGACAGACCCTACCGGAAGCCAAGGCCCGCGGGCCGACCCGGAGGGGTATGCCGCGCGCCGGGCCCGCCCGCTGGACCGGGTTGACCGGCGACCCTCACTCGGAGCGGAGCGCGTGCGCCGCCGGCGCGGCGGCTACGCCTTGGGCGGCCGGACGCTGAGCACCGGGCAGGTCGCCTTGCGCACCACCCGCTCCGCCACCGAGCCCATGAGCGCGTGCGTCAGCCCGGTGCGGCCGTGCGTGCCGACCACCACGAGATCCATCGCCTGCTCCTTGGCGTAGCTGACGATCTCGTAGGCGGGCTCGCCCACCGCCGTGGCGGTCTGCACCGCCGTCAGCCCGAGGGAGGTGGCGATGGTCTTCCACTCCTCGAGGTGGCGCTTGGCCTGCTCGGCCAGCTCGTCGAGCATCTTGGAGGAGGCCACGAAGGAGCCGTCCGGGAACGTGTAACCGGGCACCGGGTAGGCGTGGAAGAGCGTCAGCGCGGCGCCGTGGCGGCGCGCCAGGTCGGCCGCGGTCTCCAGCGCGGCCCGCGAGGCGTCCGAGAAGTCGATGGGGCACAGGATCTTCTTCCAGTCGGCGCCGGCCATGGGGTCCTCCCGCTGCGGGTCAAGTGGTCCTCGCGAGGATCCTACTCCGGACCCGGGCCGCGCGGGGGCCGCGCCGTCGAGCCGCGCCGGGGCGTACCGGGAGGGGCGCCCCGGTCACCGGGCGTCACCGGGCGTCACCGGGCGTCACGGGTCGTCGCGGTCGAAGGGTCGGTGGACCGGGTGGCCGTGCGGGTGGGTCGGGTTGCGCCGGGCGTCGGACACGAAGGAGCCGACCGCGGCGACGGCCCGGTCGAGGAAGACCTCCACCCGCCCCAGCTCGTCGTCCTCGCGCGGCGACTGCTCCGCCGAGGGCTCCAGCTCGCCGCGGGCCAGCCGCTCCGGGAGCTCCTCCAGCGTCCGGCTCATCCGCTCGACCCGGTCGAAGACCAGCCCCTCCAGGAGGAAGATGACGAGCGCGGCCAGGGCCGCCGCCAGCAGCACCACCAGGACGACGACGCGGAGCCGGAGCTCCGCCACGCCGCCCATGAGCGCCGTCACGTCGTGCATGACCACCACGGCGCCCACCACCGCGCCCTCGTCGCTGCGCACCGGGAAGAGGCCGCGCGCCACCAGCCGATCGCCCATCCGGACGCGCTCCAGCAAGGCCGGGCGAGTCGGGATCTCCGCCACCCGGCCCAGCGCGCCGAACATGGCCTCGGAGCCGTCGGTGCTGCCGAGGGCCACCAGCTCCGGCCGCTCGTCCCACCGCTCCGGGTGGCCCGTGGCGAAGGACCAGGCGGCGGGCTCGAGCTGCCGCTTGTCGAGCAGCATGCCGTAGTCGTCGCCGGTGACCCGCTTGAGCCGGGCCAGGAAGGTCTGGATGTCGATGCCCAGCTCCAGGTAGCCGAGCAGCCGCTGGCCGTCTCGCCAGGGGCGCACCACCCGGACCGCGAAGGCGGTCCGGCCGAACTCGCGGCCGCTGGCGAGCTGGCCGGTGTCGACGGCGCGCCGGAAGGAGGGGCGCCGCACCACGTCGCCGGCCAGGCCAGGCCGCTGGACGCGCAGGAAGACGCCGCGCGAGGGGTCGGCGTCGTGGAGGTTCCACAGCGTCACGCCGTGCCGGTCGCGCAGGCTCTCGAAGATGGGCCCCGCCTCGGCCTGCAGCCCGGCCTTGTCGCGCCGGTCCAGCAGCCGCATCAGCGAGTCGTCGCCCACCAGGATCTCGGCCAGCGCCGCCAGGCGGTCCTTCTCGCTCTCCTCCTGCGAGGCCATGGCCTCGGCGGCGTGGTCCAGCTCGTGGAGGGCCGCCTGGTCCACCGCCCGCTCGTGCACGAAGCGCATCAGCACCGCGGTGGCCACGGCGATGACGGCCAGGCCGAGCACCAGCGGGACGATGAGCTTGAGCCGGATGGAGAGGCGCACGCCGGCATTCTCCCACCAATCGAGGGCGGGCGGCGAAGCGTCGAAGCAGCGGGCGCGGCCAGGCCGGCGCGGCCGCCGCGGGGGCG
>JAJYAW010000003.1 GCA_021779335.1 Myxococcales bacterium
CGGGCGGGCGCGGCGTGGCTCCGCGCCAGCGCCATGCCGGCCGGGCCGGCGCGCGACGAGGCCACCCGCCTCGCGCTGCGCCACGCCTGGGACGCCGTGCTGGCCGAGCGGCTCTTCAAGGCCCAGGCCGTCACCCTCGGCCTCGAGGTGACCGACGCCCAGGTGGACGGCGCCGTCGACGACATCAAGACCCGCAACCACTTCGACGACGCCCAGCTCGACCAGGCCCTGGCCGGCCAGGGGCTCGACCGCGCCACCTTCAAGGCCCAGATCCGGCGCGAGCTCGAGTCGATGCAGGTGCTCAACTACAAGGTCCGCAGCAGGGTCAAGGTGACCGACGAGGACCTGCAGAACTACTACCAGACCCACCCGGCCGCCTTCGGCGGCGCCGAGGAGCTGCACGTCAGGCTGCTCTTCCTGCCGCTGGCCGCCGACGCGGCCCCCGCGGCGGTGCAGGCCGCCGAGGGGCGCGCCGAGCGGCTGCTGCAGCGGCTCGCGGCCGGCGAGGACTTCACCGCGCTGGTGAAGGAGGTCTCCGGCGGGCAGGACGGCGACCTCGGCTGGCTCAGCCGGGGCCACATCCAGCCAGCGCTCGAGGCGGCCTTCATCGGGCTCCGCGACGGCCAGGTCTCCAAGGTGGTGCGGGCCGGCAACGGCCTCCACATCTTCAAGGTGGAGGGGCGGCGCGCCGCCGGCGGCAAGACCTTCGAGCAGGCCAAGGAGGAGATCCGGGACATCCTGGTGCAGGAGCAGACCGCCTCCTACCGCGATCAGCTCCTGGCCGAGCTGAAGAAGGACGCGGTCATCGAGCTCAAGCTGCCCGAGCTGAAGGACTGAGGCGGCGGCGCCGTGGCCGCTCGCATCGCCATCTCCCTGGGGGATCCGTCCGGCATCGGGCCGGAGGTGACCGCCGCCGCGCTCCGCGCCCTGGGCCGCGAGGTGGAGCCGGTGCTCTGCGGCGACCCCGGCCTGCTCGACCGCGGCCTCGGCCGGCTCGGCCTGCCGCTCGTCGATCCCGGGGCGCGCATCCCTCGCGGCGGCGCCTTCGTGGCGGTGACCAGGCTGCCGCCCTCGGCGCTCCGCCCGGGGCGGCCCGCGCCCCTCGGCGGCGCCGCCCAGCTCGCCTTCCTGACCGCCGCCTACGATCTGGTGCAGAACGGCGCGGCCGCCGCGCTCTGCACCGCGCCGGTCTCCAAGGCCCAGGTGGCCCGGGCGCTGCCGGGCTTCGTGGGCCACACCGAGTGGCTCGAGGCGCGCGGCGGCGGCGGGCGCTCGGTCATGATGCTGGCCGGCGCGCGGCTCCGGGTGGCGCTGGTCACCAACCACCTGCCGCTCTCCCGCGTCCGCGCCGCCCTGACGCCGGCGCTCATCGCCGGGACCATCTCCGTCACCTACCGCGCCCTGCAGCAGGACCTCGGCGTGGCCGCGCCGCGCCTGGCGCTGGCCGCCTGGAACCCGCACGCCGGGGAGTCCGGCACGATGGGCGACGAGGAGGCGCGGCTCTGCCTGCCGGCGCTGCGGCTGGCGCGGCGGACCGGCACCCCGGCGGCCGGCCCCTTCCCCGCCGACTCGGTCTTCTTCCGCGCCGCCCTCGGCGAGTTCGACGCCGTGGTCGCGCTCTACCACGACCAGGGGCTCATCCCGGTGAAGCTGATGGACTCGGTCATGGGCGACCCGGCCGTCAACGTGACCCTCGGCCTCCCCATCGTCCGCACCAGCCCCGACCACGGCGTGGCCTACGCCCTGGCCGGGACCGGCAAGGCCAGCCCGGCCTCGATGATCGCCGCGCTCCGGCTGGCCGCCCGCATCGCCCGCGTCAGGGCCCGCCGGACCTGACCCGGAGCCGGATCAGACGTTGAAGCGGAAGTGCATGACGTCGCCGTCCTGCACCACGTAGTCGCGCCCCTCGATGCGGAGCTTGCCCTTCTCGCGGCAGGCCGCGTCGGTCTTCAGCTCCAGCAGGTCCTCGATGCGGATGACCTCCGCCTTGATGAACCCCTTCTCGAAGTCGGTGTGGATGACGCCGGCCGCCTTCGGCGCGGTGTCGCCGCGGTGGATGGTCCAGGCGCGGCACTCGTCGCCCCCCGAGGTGAAGTAGGTGATGAGGCCGAGCAGGTCGTAGCCGGCGCGCACCAGCCGGTTGAGGCCGGGCTCCGCCATCCCCATGCTCTTGAGGAACTCCTCGCGCTCGGCCGGCGGCAGCTCGACGAGCTCGGCCTCCACCTTGCCGCAGATGACCACCATGGGGGCGCCCTCCTCGTCCGCCAGCGCCTTCACCAGGGCGACGTGCGGATCGTCGGGGGCGAGCTCGGTGTCGTCGACGTTGGCGATGTAGAGCACCGGCTTGGAGGTCAGCAGCGCCAGCTCCCTGGCCAGCGCCTTCCCCTCGCCGGAGAGCCCCTGCCGGCGCACCGGCGTGCCGGCCTCCAGCCCGGCCTTGAGCTGGTCGAGCAGCGCGACCTCGGCCTTGGCGAGCTCGCCGGCCTTGCCGGCCGTCTTGGTGTTCTTGAGCGTGCGGTCCCGCCGCTTGTCGACCGTCTCCAGGTCCTTCAGCATGAGCTCGGTCTCCACCACGTCGCGGTCCGAGCGCGGATCCACCTTGCCGGCCACGTGGATCACGTCCGGGTCCACGAAGCAGCGCAGCACGTGGGCGATGGCGTCCACCTCGCGGATGTTGGCGAGGAACTGGTTGCCGAGCCCCTCGCCCTTGGAGGCGCCCGCCACCAGGCCGGCGATGTCGATGAACTCCAGCGTGGTGGGGGTGGTCTTCTCCGGACCGAAGAGGGCCGAGAGGTCGGCCAGGCGCTTGTCCGGCACCGGCACCACGCCCAGGTTCGGCTCGATGGTGCAGAACGGGTAGTTGGCGGCGGCCGCCTGCGCCGTGCCGAGGAGCGCGTTGAAGAGGGTGGACTTGCCCACGTTGGGGAGTCCGACGATGCCGATGCCGAGTGCCATGTGCGGTGATCCTTCGAACGAAAACGGCTCCGGCGGACCTTGGTGGGGCCCGCCGGAGCCGGCGAATCGGGTGCGACCTTCCGCTAGGCGCGGCCGGCCGGGAGCTGCCGGAGGTAGTCCTCGACGAGCTGGCGCTGCGTCTTCTCGTCCAGGCTCGCCTTGATGAGCTTGCCGGCGGCGTCGATGGCGAGATCCGCCACCATGCTCCGCAGCTCGGCCGCCGCCTTGGACTTCTCCTCGATGATCTGCTTGCGGGCCGAGGCGACCAGCTCGTCGGCCTCCTGGCGGGCCCTGGCGGTGAGCTCCTGGCGGAGCGCCTCCACCTCCAGCTGGTTCCGCTTGGCGATGTCGGCGGCCTCGCGGGTGGCCTTGGCGAGCGACTCCTTCTGCGAGGCGAGCAGCTTCTCCGCCTCGGCGCGCTCCTTGCGGGCCGCCTCGATCGCCTCGCTGATGGTCTTCCCCCGCTCGTCGAGCATCTTGACGATCGGGCCCCAGGCGAACTTGGAGAGCACCGCCAGCATCACCAGGAAGGTGATGGCGGCCCAGAGCGTCAGCCCCGGGTTGATGTCGGTGAGCGCCCCGGCGGCCAGCACCGGGGCAGGGACGGCGAAGAGGGCCATGGCGGCTCCTTCTGGTCCGGCCGGAGCGGCCGGACTACTTGGCGATGGCGAGGAGCAGCGTGACCACGATGGCGAACAGCGTGGCGCCTTCGATGAGGGCGGCCGCGATGATCATGGAGGTGCGGATGTCGCCGGCGGCGGTGGGCTGGCGGGCCGAGCCCTCCATGGCGGCGGCGGCGAGCTTGCCGATGCCGAGACCGGCGCCGATGACGGCGAGGCCGGCGCCGATGCCGGCGGCGAAGTACCCGAGCGAGAACTGGTTCATGGTGTCCGACTCCTTCGGTGCTGCAGCGTTGGGCGGTTCGTTGACCGGGCCGCCCGTTGCCCGTGGCGCGTGCTGCGCTCGACGACCCATGGCCGGGAACACCCCGGCCACGTAGGTGCCGCGTGAGGCTAGTGGTGCGCCTCGGCGGGGGCGTGCGCCTCGCCGTGGCCATGCGCCTCGCCGTGCCCCTCGTCGTGGCCGTGGCCCGCGAAGGCCGCCCCGATGAAGAGCGCGGAGAGCATGGTGAAGATGTAGGCCTGCACGAAGGCCACGAAGAGCTCCAGCAGGAAGATGGCGAGCGCCAGGGCCACCGAGACCGGGAAGACCCAGACCGAGATGGCGAAGATGAGGCCGAGCAGGGCCAGGATGACGAAGTGGCCGGCCACCATGTTGGCGAAGAGACGGACGGTGAGGGCGAAGGGCTTGGTGAAGAGGCCCAGGATCTCGACCGGGATCATGATGGGCCAGAGCCAGGCCAGCGAGGCCGGGACGCCGCCGGTCAGGTGCTTGAGGAAGCCGCCCAGCCCCATGGCGCGGATGGCGGCGTACTGGGTGATGAAGAAGGTGAAGAGGGCCAGGCAGACCGTCACGTTGATGTTGGCGGTGGCGGTGGCCGAGTAGGGCAGCAGGCCGAACAGGTTGAGGAAGAGAATGAAGAAGAAGGCCGTCAGCAGGTACGGCAGGAAGCGGTCGGCGTTCTCCGGGCCGATGTTGGGCACCGCCAGCTCGTTGCGGACGAAGGCCACCAGCACCTCGACGAAGCTGTAGAGCCCCTTGGGCACCACCGCCTTGCCGCGCAGCGCCGTGAAGACCACCAGCAGCAGGGCCGCCGAGGCCAGCCACATGAAGATGACGTGCTTGGTGGGCGTCATGTCGAGGGCGCCGAACCTGAGCGAGTCCCCGAAGGTCTCGCGCAGGTTCCACTCGCAGTTCCAGCTGGGGCGGCCCTCGCACACGCCGGGGTACTCGACGACGTAGCCGTCGGTGACGTGGTGCATCATCACCGCGCCCAGGCTGGCGTCGTGGCCGCCGCCGTGGCCGCCCTCGGCCGCCGCCTCGCCGTGCTCCGCCGGGGCGCCGTGCCCGGCGGTGGGGGCGTGCGCCTCCTGGCCGGCCGCCTGCTCCACCGGCGCGGCGGCGGGCGGGGCCACCTGCTCCGGCTCGGCGGAGGCGAGCAGGGCGCGGAGCGCGAGGGTGACGAGGGTGGAGGCGATCATGCGGTGGTCCCCAGCCGGCGCAGCGAGTGGAGGAAGACGCCCTCGAAGGCGGTGAAGGCGAAGTACGGGACGAAGAAGGCGATGACGAAGGCCACGGCCCCGGCGCGGCCGACCAGCACGGTGCCGACGCCGACCAGGACGAGCCGGACCAGGAAGAGCACGGCCATGACGGCCAGCGCGCCCTTGGTGCCCCAGGCGGACCGGGTGGCCCAGCCCATGGCGAAGATGGAGACGACGGCGGTGGCGCCAGCGCTGGCGGCGCCGAGGAGGGCCGGGCCGCGGTGGCCGCCGGCGAGGGACGCGGCGAGCACGAAGGCGGCGGCGCAGGCGATGGTGGCGATCTGGTACTTCACGGTTTCTTGGCGTTCCCGAGGACCGTCTTGAAGAAGCTGATGAAGCCTGCCGTCATTCCCAGGGCCGCGCCGACCAGCGTCAGCCAGGGGACCTTGGACCCCCAGTGCTCGTCGGCCAGGTGACCGAGCCAGGTGCAGCCGCCCACCGCCACCACCAGGCTCGTCGAGGCCGCCGTGTACGGCGCCGCCTTGCGGTATGCCTCCGCCAGGCTCGAGCGATTCTTCTCCTCCCGCTCCAGGCGCTCTCGATCGCCGGGTCCGGTCATTCGTCCCTCCGCTCCCGAGATCACCGACCCCGCAAATCACGAGGGACGATGGGTGCTTCGGCGAGCCGCAGGGCACGCCCGTATAGCAGGCACCACTCCATCCGTCAACGGAGTCCAACCCCCGGCGGGCGCGTCGCCGTCCGGGGGCCTAACCTGCCGTCAGGCCTCGAGCTTCGCGGCGGCCGCGAAGCCCGCCCGGGCCGCCCGGAGCGTCTGCTCGAGATCGGCCTCGGTGTGGGCCGTCGAGAGGAAGGCGGCCTCGAACTGGGAGGGCGGGAAGTAGACCCCGTTGAGCAGGAGGGTGTGGAAGAACGCGGCGAAGCGCCGCCCCGACGCCTGGCGCGCCGAGGCGGCGTCGAAGACCGGGGTCGAGGAGAAGAAGACCGTCAGCATCGAGCCGACCCGGTTGACCTGGACCGGCACCTCGGCCGCCGCCGCCGCGGCGGCCAGGCCCTCGGCCAGGCTGGCCGCCCGGGTCTCGAGGAGCTGGTAGGCCGCCGGCGTCATGAGCCTCAGGGTGGCGGTCCCGGCGGCCATGGCCATCGGGTTCCCGGAGAGCGTGCCGGCCTGGTAGATGGGGCCGGCCGGCGCCACCCGGTCCATCACCTCGGCGCGGCCGCCGAAGGCGCCCACCGGCAGGCCGCCGCCGATGACCTTGCCGAAGGTGACGAGGTCGGGCCGGAGGCCGTAGAGGCCGCAGGCGCCGCCCGCGCCGAGGCGGAACCCGGTCATCACCTCGTCGACGATGAAGAGCGCGCCGTGGCGCTTGCACAGGTCGTGGATGCCCTGCAGGTAGCCGGGCCCCGGCACGATGACGCCCATGTTGCCGACCACCGGCTCGATGATGACGGCGGCGATGTCCCGGCCCTTCGCCGCGAAGAGCCGCTCCAGGGCGGGCAGGTCGTTGTACGGGGCGGTCAGGGTGTGGCGCGCCACGTCGGCCGGGACGCCGGGCGAGTCCGGCAGGCCCAGCGTCTCCACGCCGGAGCCGGCCTTCACCAGCAGCGGGTCGCCCGCGCCGTGGTAGCAGCCGTCGAACTTGACCAGGTCGTCGCGGCCGGTGAAGCCGCGGGCCACCCGGATGGCCGCGGTGGTGGCCTCGGTGCCGGACGAGCAGAAGCGCATCTTCTCGATCCAGGGGGCCCGCTCGCGCACCAGCTCGCCGAGCACGATCTCCTTCGGGCTGGGGGCGCCGAAGGAGGCGCCGTCCTTCATGGCGTCCTGCACCTCGCGCATCACCTCGGGGTGGCAGTGGCCGGCGATCATCGGCCCCCACGACAGCACGTAGTCGACGAGGTCGTTGCCGTCGACGTCGATGAGGTGGGCGCCGCGGCCGCGCGCGATGAAGCGCGGCGTCCCCCCCACGCCCTTGAAGGCGCGGACCGGCGAGTTCACGCCGCCGGGGAAGAGGGTGCTGGCGCGCTGGAACAGCTTCTCGGAGAGCTCGGTCTTCATGGCGTGATCTCGCGGGTGGTGGACTTCTGCCTGCCGTAGTCGAAGGCCTCGTTCCGGTCGCCCGGGGTGGCCGTCTTGGCCGCCTCGCGGCGCCGCCGCACCGCCTCGATGTTGGTGCGGATGGCCTCCGGGTTGGGGTGGATGGGGAGGGCCAGGGCGTACAGCTCCAGGGCGCGGTTGAACCGGCCCCGCAGCGCGTAGAGGTGGGCCTCGCCCTCCAGGGCGCGGGCCGCGACGCCGGGCGCGGGGTGGCGGTCCAGCAGCGCCTGGAAGGCCCCCAGCGCCTCCTCGGTCCGCTTGTCGATGGCCCAGGCCTGGCCGGTGAGCAGCTGCGCCTCGTCGGCCTCGGGCGAGGTGGGCCAGCGCTCGCGCAGGGCGCGGGCCTCGAGGCGGGCCTGCTCGGTGTTGCCGAGCTCCAGGTACTCGCGCGCCACCTTGAGCTGGAAGTGGGGCGCCTGGGGGGCGTCGCTGGCGGCCACGTCGGCCCACTGGGCGATGGCGGCCAGGCGGTCCTGGAAGCGGTCTCGCAGGATGTCGCCGATGACGGCGCGCGCCGAGAGCGCCGCCTCCCCGCCCGGCTCGAGCGAGATGATGCGGCGGTAGTAGGCGATGGCGCCGCCGTAGTCGCCCAGCTCCAGGTAGGCGACGTCGCCCGCGGCGCGGAGGGCCTTCAGGCGGACCGCCGCCTGCTCCGGGATGAGCGGCCCCTCGCCCAGGCCGGCCAGGAGCGCCTGGTACGCGGCCAGCGCGCCCTTGGCGTCACCGCGGAGGCGCAGCGCCCCGGCCGCCTCGAAGCGCGACTCCGGCGAGCTGCAGCCGGCCGCCAGCGCCAGGAGCCCCAGGAGCGGGAGCAGTGCGGCGCGCGGCCACCTCAACTCGACGCCTCCCCGTCGCCCCCCTCCTCGTCGGAGGTCTCCACCGGCGTGGCCACCTCGGCGCCGGCCTCGAGCACGCCGGCCGCCTCGGCCGCCTGGGAGGTCTCGGCCACCGGCGCCACGCCCACCACCTGCTCCTCCTTCGACTCCAGGGTGATGAGCCGCACGCCCTGGGTGTTGCGGCCGATGACGCTGATCCCGCTGGCGGCCATGCGGATGAGCATGCCGCGGTTGGTGATGAGCATGACCTCCTCGGCGTCGAGGACGCGGGCCGCCGCCACCACCGGGCCGTTGCGCTCGGTCGTCTTGATGGTGATGAGCCCCTTGCCGCCGCGGCTCTGCACCCGGTACTCGAGGAGGTCGGTCCGCTTGCCGTAGCCGTTCTGCGTCACCGTCAGGATGGTGGGGACCGGCGCGCCCTGCACCGGGGCGGGCAGCACCTCGGCCGAGACGACCGCGTCGCCGCCCTCCAGGGTGATCCCCTTCACGCCGTAGGCGCCGCGCCCGGTGGCCCGGATGCCCGCCTCCTCGAAGCGGATGGCCATCCCCTGCGCCGTGGAGAGGAGCACGTGATCGCCGGCGCTGGTGAGCCGCGCCGCGATGAGCTCGTCGTCCTCCTCGATCCCCACCGCGATGATCCCCATGGCGCGGGGCCTGGCGTAGGCGTCGAGGCGGGTCTTCTTCACCAGCCCGCGCCGGGTGGCCATGAAGACGTGGGCCACCCCCGGCTCGTCCGGCGCGTCGCCGGCGTCCCCGGCGCCCGCCACGGCGCCCGCCGCCTCGCCCTCCGCGGCCACGGCCGGCTCGGGCGGCTCCCCGGCCTCGGCCGGCTCGGTGGCGTCCTCGCCCCGCCCCGGCGGCTCGGGCAGCCGGCGCACCGGCAGGATGGCGGCCACCTTCTCGCCCGGCGCGAGCTGGACCAGGTTGACGATGGGCTTGCCGCGGGCGGCCCGGCCGGCCTGCGGGATCTCGTGGACCTTGAGCCAGTAGGCCCGGCCGCGGTCGGAGAAGATGAGCAGGTAGCTGTGGGTGGAGGCCACGAAGAGGCTCTCCAGGAAGTCCTCGTCGCGGGCCGTGGCCCCGGTCTTGCCGCGCCCGCCGCGCCGCTGCGCCCGGTACAGGCTGACGGGGTTGCGCTTGACGTAGCCGGCGTGGGAGACGGTGACCACCATCTCCTCCTCCGCGATGAGGTCCTCGGTGTCGAGGTCGGCCGCCTCGCCCTGGATCTCGGTGCGGCGCTCGTCGCCGAAGAGCTGCTTCACCTCCAGGAGCTCGCCGACCACGACCTCGAGCAGCACCTTCTCGCTGGCCAGGATCTCCTTCAGGCGCGCGATGGTGGCCTGCACCTCGGCCAGCTCGTCCAGGATCTTCTGCCGCTCCAGGCCGGTCAGGCGCTGCAGCTGCATCTCCAGGATGGCGCGGGCCTGCAGCTCGGAGAGGCCGAAGCGCTGCATGAGCCGCTCGCGCGCCACCTCCCGGTCGCCGGCCTGCTTGATGAGCTCGATGATCTCGTCGATGTGGTCGAGCGCGATCTGGAGGCCGAGCAGGATGTGCTCGCGGGCGCGCGCCTGCTTGAGCTCGAAGCGGGTCCGGCGCGTCACCACGTCGCGCCGGTGGGCCACGAACCGCTCCAGCACCTCGCGCAGGTCGAGGATGCGCGGCTGGCCGGCGTCGATGGCCAGCAGGGTCACGCCGAAGCCTGACTGCATGGCGGTGTGGGCGTAGAGGTTGTTCAGCACCACCTGCGCCATGGCGTCGCGCTTCAGCTCGATGACGATGCGCATGCCCTCTCGCGACGACTCGTCGCGCAGGTCGCTGATGCCCTCCAGCCTCTTCTCGCGCACCAGCTCGGCGATGTGCTCCACCAGCCGGGCCTTGTTGACCTGGTAGGGGATCTCGGTGACGACGATGGCCTCGCGCTCGGTCTTGGGGTGGACCTCGACGGTGGCCCGGGCCCGCACCTGGATGTTGCCGCGCCCCTCCTCGTAGGCCTTCCGGATGCCGTCGCGCCCCAGGATGATGCCGGCGGTGGGGAAGTCCGGCCCCGGGATGAAGCGCATCAGCTCGGCGACCGTCGCCTTGGGGTGGTGGACGAGGTGGACCACCGCGTCGATCACCTCGCTCATGTTGTGCGGCGGGATGTTGGTGGCCATCCCGACGGCGATGCCGGCCGAGCCGTTGACGAGCAGGTTGGGGAAGCGGGTGGGGAGGACCAGCGGCTCGACGGTGGTGTCGTCGAAGTTGGGGCCCCACTCGACGGTCTCCTTGTCGATGTCCGCCAGCAGCCAGTCGGCCAGCTTGTCGAGGCGCGACTCGGTGTAGCGGTAGGCCGCGGCGGGATCGCCGTCCACCGAGCCGAAGTTGCCCTGGCCGTCGATGAGCGGGTAGCGGAGGTTCCAGTCCTGCACCAGCCGGACCAGGGCGTCGTAGACCGAGGCGTCGCCGTGGGGGTGGTACTTCTTCAGGACCTCGCCGACCACGCCGGCGCACTTGGAGTAGCGCTTGTTGTGGTGCAGCCCCTCGGTGTGCATCGCGTAGAGGATGCGGCGGTGCACCGGCTTCAGCCCGTCGCGCACGTCCGGGAGCGCGCGGCCGATGATGACCGACATCGAGTAGTCGAGATACGACTTGCGCATCTCGTCTTCGATGTTGACCTGCGCGCGGTGCGGGTCGGCCGGCGGCGGGGCCGGCGCTTCGGGCGGTGGCGGAGGCAGGGTCTCGTCGGGCATCGGCGGGGGGCTGGTCGCGGGGCGGGTGGAGGGCTGCTGGCGGCCTCGCGGGAGCAGTCGTTTGTAGCCGGGAAACGCAAGCATTTCAAGGCCATTGGGCCACTGGACGCCCCCTCGGACCGGTCGGGTTGCGCTTGCAATGCCGGGTCGGTCGTGTCCATGGTCTCGGGGCCGCGGTGCGGGCGCCCGCGAGCCCTGTCCGATCATGACCGACACCTCCGAGCCGAGCCCCCGCGTCCTCGTCTGCGACGACTCGCCGACCATGCGGGCGCTCATCCGCTCCATGCTCGGCCCCGACTACGAGGTCCTGCTCGTCGAGACCGGCGAGGAGGCGCTGGAGCGGGCCCCCGGCTTCGCCCCGGACGTCATCGTCTCCGACCTGCTGCTCCCCGGCATCTCCGGGAGCGAGCTGTGCCGGCGCATCCGCAAGACCGCCGGGCTGGCCGAGGTCCCCTTCATCCTGGTCACCACGCTGGCCGACGCCACCTCGCGGGCCCTCGGCCTGGAGGCCGGCGCCGACGACTACCTCTACAAGCCGCTGCGGGAGCGGGAGCTGCGCGCCCGGGTGGTCTCCCTGCTGCGCCTCCACCGCGCCCTGGTGGGGCTGGAGTCCCGCCAGCACGAGCTCGAGACCACCAACGCCGCGCTCCGCGAGGCCCAGGCCGCGCTGGTCCGGGCCGGCAAGCTGGCCAGCGTCGGCACGCTGGCGGCCGGCCTGGCCCACGAGATCAACAACCCGCTCTCCTACATCAAGGCGGGCGCCCGCTCGCTGAGCGTCACCCTCGGCGAGGTCGAGCGGCTGGCCACGCCCCCCGGCGGCCACGCCCCGGCGGAGCTGACCGCGCTGCTGTCCGACGCGCGCGAGGTGGCCGCCGAGATGCTGGAGGGGAGCCAGCGGCTGGAGCGGATCGCCGGCGACCTCAGGGTCATCGCGTCACCCGACGCGCCCAACGACGAGTCCGTCGATCCGGCCGAGGCGGTGGAGAGCGCCTTCCTGCTGGTCCGCTCCCGCTTCCCCGCGCTGCCCCGGCTCGACATCCAGGTGGAGCCCGGGCCGCCCATCCAGTCGGTGGGGCGGCTCCTGACGCAGGGGCTCCTGCCGGTGGTGGAGAACGCGGTGCAGGTCTCCGGCCCCGGCGGCGTGGTCCAGGTCCGCATCCGGCAGCTCAACGTGGGCGTCGAGATCTCGATCCAGGACAGCGGGCCGGGCATCCCGGCCGACGTCCTGCCCCGCATCTTCGATCCCTTCTTCACCACCCGGCCGCAGGGCCAGGGGATGGGGCTCGGCCTCTCGGTGGCCTACGGCATCGTCCACGGGCTGGGCGGCGACATCCAGGTCGAGTCCAGGCCCGGCCAGGGCGCCTGCTTCCGGGTGCGCATGCCGCGCCGGAACACGGCGCGCGTCGGCCTCCCCTAGGCGCGCTACTTCGCGGCCACGCCGAGGCGGGCGGCGGCGCGCCGGACGCGGGCGGACTCCTCCCGGTAGTTGTGGGCGTCCTCGGTGAGCTTCTTGAGCCGGTCCTGGGCGTCGGTGAGGGCCCGGCGGGCGCGGTCCACGTCGATGTCGACGGCCGCCTCCGCCGTGTCGGCCAGCACGATCACCTTGTCGTCGGCCACCTGGAGGAACCCGCCGCCGATGGCGAAGTGGTGCTCCCGGCCGCCCTCCACGTAGGTGAGCCGGCCGGGCTCGAGGGCGGTCATGAAGGCGGTGTGGCGGGTGCGGATGCCGAAGCCGCCCTGCACGCCCGGCGCGCGCACCTCGTCGCACGCGACCGAGAGGACGCGCCGCTCCGGCGTGACGATGTCGAGGGTGAGCGCCATCGGTTACCCCGCGGCCAGCTTCTTGGCCTTCTCCACGGCCTCCTCGATGCCGCCGACCATGTAGAACGCCTGCTCCGGCAGGTCGTCGTGCTTGCCCTCGACGATCTCCTTGAAGCCGCGGATGGTGTCGGGGAGCTTGACGTACTTGCCCGGGTTGCCCGTGAACTGCTGGGCCACCGTGAAGGGCTGCGAGAGGAAGCGCTGGATCTTGCGGGCGCGGGCCACCGTCAGCTTGTCGTCCTCGGAGAGCTCGTCCATGCCGAGGATGGCGATGATGTCCTGGAGGTCCTTGTAGCGCTGCAGCGTCTCCTGGACGGCGCGGGCCACCTTGTAGTGCTCCTCGCCCACCACCAGCGGGTCGAGGATGCGGCTGGTCGAGTCGAGCGGATCCACGGCCGGGTAGATGCCGATCTCGGTGAGCTTGCGGTTGAGCACCGTGGTGGCGTCGAGGTGCGCGAAGGCGGTGGCCGGGGCCGGGTCGGTCAGGTCGTCGGCCGGCACGTAGATGGCCTGCACCGAGGTGATGGCGCCCTTCTGCGTCGAGGTGATGCGCTCCTGGAGCTCGCCCATCTCGGTGGAGAGGGTGGGCTGGTAGCCGACGGCGGAGGGGATGCGGCCGAGGAGGGCCGACACCTCGGAGCCCGCCTGGGTGAAGCGGAAGATGTTGTCGATGAAGAGGAGCATGTCCCGGTTCTCCTCGTCGCGGAAGTACTCCGCGATGGCGAGGGCCGAGAGGGCGACGCGCGCGCGGGCGCCGGGCGGCTCGTTCATCTGCCCGTACACCAGCACGCACTGGCTCTTCTCCAGGTCGTCCTTGTTGATGACGCCCGAGTCCATCATCTCGTGGTACAGGTCGTTGCCCTCGCGGGTGCGCTCCCCCACGCCGGCGAAGACCGAGAAGCCGCCGCGCTCCTTGGCGACGTTGTTGACGAGCTCCATGAGGAGCACCGTCTTGCCCACGCCGGCGCCGCCGAACAGGCCGATCTTGCCGCCGCGCAGGTACGGGGCGAGCAGGTCGATGACCTTGATGCCGGTCTCGAAGGCCTCGATCTTGGGGTTCTGCTCCACCAGCGTCGGGGGCGGGCGGTGGATGGGGAACTTGCGGGTCGCGTTGACCGGGCCGCGCTCGTCCACCGGCTCGCCCACCACGTTGAGGATGCGCCCCAGCACCGACTTGCCCACCGGCATGGAGATGTTGGCGCCGGTGTTCCTGACCGCCATGCCCCGCACCAGGCCCTCGGTCGAGTCCATGGCGATGCAGCGGGCCGTGTTCTCGCCGAGGTGCTGCGAGACCTCGATGGTCAGGTTGTCCTGCCGGGCGTCGATGCCCGGGTTGGTCACGGTGCAGGCCGTGTAGATCTCCGGCAGCCCGCCCGGCGGGAACTCCACGTCGACCACGGGGCCGATGACCTGGGTGATCTTGCCGTTCTGAACGTTCGTCGCGGTGGCCATGTCGTCCTCTCGAAAGGCTACTTGAGCGCCTCGGCGCCGCCCACGATCTCCATGAGCTCCTTGGTGACGTAGGCCTGGCGCGCGCGGTTGTACTGAAGGGTGAGCGCCGCGATCATCTCCTCGGCGTTCTTGGTGGCCGACTCCATGGCGCTCATGCGGGCGCCGTGCTCCGAGGCGGCCGACTCGAGGAGCGCGCGCCACACCTGCATGGCGACGTGCCGGGGCAGCAGCTCGGCGAGGAGGGCCTCGCGCGACGGCTCGTACAGGAAGTCGATGGTGGCGGCCGCCTCGGAGGCGGGCGGCTCGATGGGCAGCAGCTGCACCACCACCGGCGTCTGGGCGATGGCGCTCTTGAACTCGTTGTAGCAGAGGTGGACGGCGTCCACCTCGCCGGCCAGGTAGCGCTGCACGTACTCCTGCGCGATGGCCTCGGCCTTCTCGTAGGTCAGCCCCTGGTGGACGCCCAGGAAGTCCTTGCGGACCTCCAGCTTGCGCGCCCGCAGGAAGTCCTTGGCCTTGCGCCCGATGGTGGCCAGCTCGATCCTCTCGAAGCGGTCGCCGCTCTCGGTGAGGAAGCGCTGGGTGCGCCGGATGATGTTGGAGTTGAAGCCGCCGGCCAGGCCGCGGTCGGAGGTGATGACCACCACCTCGGCCACCTTCTGCTGCCGCGGCGCGAGCAGCGGGTGAACCGCGGCCTCGTCGGCGATGGCGCGGGCGGCCACCCGGGTCAGCGCCTTGTCGAGGAGCTGGGCGTACGGGCGGGTCCGCAGGATGGCGTCCTGGGCGCGGCGCAGCTTGGCCGCGGCCACCATCTTCATGGCCTTGGTGATCTGCCTCGTGCTCTTGACCGAGGTGATCCGGTTGCGGATGTCGCGAAGGGAAGGCACGTGGGAGCCTCGCTCGGGTCCTTCTGGCCCGCTACGCCTGGAAGAGGCCGCGGAACTCCTTGAGGGCGGCGTCCAGCGACGCCTTGATGCCGTCGTCGAGCGCCTTCTTCTCCGCGATGGACCTGGCGACCTCCGGGTGGCGGCCGTCCAGGAAGGCGAGGAGCTCGGTCATGTACCGGCCGACCTTCTCCACCGGCACCGCCCGGATCCAGCTCTGGCCGTTCTCGTCCTTCATGGTGGCGGCGTAGATCTGGATGACCTGCTTCTCCACCGTCATCGGCGAGTACTGCCCCTGCTTGAGCACCTCGACGAGCCGGGCGCCGCGCGCCAGGGTCTCCTGGGTGGCCTTGTCGAGGTCGGAGCCGAACTGGGCGAAGGCCGCCAGCTCGCGGTACTGGGCGAGGTCGAGCTTCAGCGAGCCGGCCACCTGCTTCATGGCCTTGATCTGGGCGGAGCCGCCGACGCGGGACACCGAGATGCCCACGTTGATGGCGGGGCGCTGGCCCTGGAAGAAGAGGTTCGACTCCAGGAAGATCTGGCCGTCGGTGATGGAGATGACGTTGGTGGGGATGTACGCCGAGACGTCGCCGGCCTGGGTCTCGATGATGGGGAGCGCGGTGAGCGACCCGCCGCCCTCCTTGTCGGAGAGCTTGGCGGCGCGCTCCAGCAGGCGGGAGTGGAGGTAGAAGACGTCGCCCGGGTAGGCCTCGCGCCCCGGCGGGCGGCGCAGCAGCAGGGAGAGCTGCCGGTAGGCCACGGCCTGCTTGGAGAGGTCGTCGTAGACGATGAGGGCGTGGCGGCCGCTGTCCCGGAAGTACTCCGCCATGGTGACGCCGGTGTACGGCGCCAGGTACTGGAGCGGGGCCGGGTCCGAGGCGTTGGCCGCGATGACGGTGGTGTACTCCATGGCGCCGTACTTCTTCAGCGTCTCCACCACCCGGGCCACGGTCGACTGCTTCTGCCCGATGGCCACGTAGAAGCAGTGCAGCCCCTGCCCCTTGTTGTTGATGATGGTGTCGATGGCGACGGCCGTCTTGCCGGTCTGGCGGTCGCCCAGGATGAGCTCGCGCTGGCCGCGCCCGATCGGCACCAGGGCGTCGATGGCCTTCAGGCCGGTCTGCATCGGCTCGTGCACCGACTTGCGCTGCACGATGCCCGGCGCCTTGATCTCGATCTTGCGGGTGTGCTTGGCGTTGAGCGGGCCGCGGCCGTCGATGGGGTTGCCCAGGCCGTCGACCACGCGGCCGAGCAGCTCCTCGCCGACCGGCACCTCGGCGATCCGGCCGGTGCGCTTGACGGCGTCGCCCTCGCGGATGTGCTCGTAGGCGCCCATGATGGCCGCGCCGACGTTGTCCTCCTCGAGGTTGAGGACCAGGCCGGAGACGCCGTTGCCGAAGTCCAGCAGCTCGCCGGCGGCGGCGCCGGAGAGGCCGTAGATGCGGGCCACGCCGTCCGCCTGCGACAGCACGGTGCCGGTCTCGGCCACGTCCACCTTCTTGCCGTAGTCCTTGATCTGGTCGCGGATGATGCGGCTGATCTCGTCGGCGCGGATGTCCATTGCGATTCGTCTCCGAGTGAATCCGGGATGAGGGCTACTGCTTCAGGGCGTGGCGGAGGTCCTCGAGCTGGGCGCGGAGCGACCCGTCGTAGACGAGGCTCCCGACCTGCGCCACCACGCCGCCGAGGATGGCGGGGTCGACGGCGCGCTCGACGATGACCTGCTTCTTGGTGGAGGCGGAGAGCTTCTCGGCGATGGCCTGGACCGCCGCCTCGTCGAGCGCCACGGCGCTCGTCACCTTGGCGCGGAGCCGGCCCAGCTCCTGGTCGGCCAGCTCGCCGTAGGCGGCCACCACGTCCTTGAGCGCGCCGAGCCGGTTCCGGTCGCCGAGCAGGAAGAGGAGGTTGGCCGGCTCGGCGTCGAGCCTGGCGGCCTCGGCCAGCTTCTGGACGACGGCGCGCCGCTGCTCGCGGGCGTAGGCCGGATTCTGGAGCACGTCGCGGAGCTCGGGCGCGGCCTCGAGGGACTTCCCGAGGGAGAGGAGGCTCTCGCTCCAAGCCTCCACGCGCCCCTTCTCGACGGCCAGGCTGAAGAGCGCCTTGGCATAACGGCGGGCGATGGAACCCATGATCATAGGGGACGCGCCAAGTAGCACACCGCACGGCGCATGGTCAAGGATGAATGTCCACGCCTTCCAAGGACTTGCCCGGGCGCAGCCCCGCTCGGAGGCCCGGTTTGACAGCGGCGTGGAGCGGCTTACGTTCTCCTCGCCTAAAGGAGGTTAAAAATCATGGCGATGCTGACGAGATTCGATCCCTTCCGGGACATGATGCGCTTCCAGGACGAGGTGGCCCGCACCTTCGACGATCGGCTCGGCCTCCGCGCCGGGGAGTCGGTGGGCTGGACGCCCGCCTGCGACATCTTCGAGGACGGGGAGGCGGTGACGCTCCGCTTCGAACTCGCAGGGGTGGAGCCGAAGGACGTCGAGATCCGCTACGAGAACGGCGTCCTCACGCTGCGCGGGGAGCGGAGGATGGAGAAGGAGGAGAAGAAGGAGAACTACCACCGGGTGGAGATGTCCTACGGGTCGTTCACCCGCTCCTTCTCGCTGCCGGCCATCGTCGACGCCGAGAAGATCAAGGCCGAGGCGAAGAACGGCGTGCTCACCGTGACGCTGCCCAAGAAGGCCGAGGCGAAGCCGCGCCCCATCACGGTCAAGGTCAGCTAGGGACCGAGACAGCGCCCTCGGACGGCGCTGGCGAGCCCGGCGGCCCGGACTCGCCAGCGCAGGAGGCCATGACGCAGGGCGTTATTTGATCGGGATCGGCGTGGCGGTCGGACGGACTGGCGCCTTCTCGAGCCCCTCCATCTTGGTCTGACCCTCGAACATGACGCCCTTCTCGATCATGAGCATGGGCGTCTCGATGTTGCCGCGCACCTTGGCCGGGTGGTGGAGTTCCACCGTCACCTTGGCCTTGATGTTCCCGTTGATCTCGCCGTGGACGATGATGGTCCCGCAGGAGATCTCGGCGGAGATCTTGGCCCCCTCGCCGACCACGAGGACGTCGTTCGAGACGATGGTCCCGGTGAACTTGCCGTCGATCCGGACCGTCCCCTCGAAGGTCAGCTTGCCGTCGAACTCCGAGCCGCGCCCCAGCAGGGCGTTCAGGTCGCTCCCGCCGGCGGCGGCCGTCGCTGGCAGGTCTTCACGCTTGAGCATCGCCATGGTCGTTCTCGTTCCTCGCTGTCCCGCGGTCAGACGACAGGGTGTGGTGCCGCCGGTCTAGCACCGGCGCCGCGGCGAGTCCACACCGCGCCTGGTCTTGCTACAGGCCGATCTTGGAGAGGATGCCGTCCAGCTCGTCGAGCGAGGTGTACTCGATCTCGAGCCGGCCGCTGCTGGCCGTCTTCTGGACGACCCGGCTCCTCGCGCCGAGGTGGCGCTGCAGCCTCACCGCGAGGTCCCGGGTGGAGGCGCTCTCGTTCGGCGCGCCGCTCCTGGCCGGCTTCTTGGTGAGCCCGCGGATGAGCCTCTCGAGCGTTCGCACCGAGAGCCCCTCGCGGATGCACCGCTGGGCGAGCTTCTTCATCTCCTCGGCGCCGCCGAGCCCGAGGAGTGCCCGGGCGTGCCCCATGTCGAGCTGGCCCGTGCGCACCGCCTCGCGAACCTCCTCGGGCAGCTTGAGGAGCCGGAGCGCGTTGGCGACGGTGGAGCGCTCCTTGCCGACGCGGGTCGCGATCTCCTCCTGCGTGAGGCCGTGGTCGGCGGCGAGCACCTCGTAGGCCTCCGCCTCCTCGATGGCGTTCAGGTCGGCCCGCTGGAGGTTCTCGACGAGGGCGATCTCGAAGGCCTCGCGATCGGTCGCCTCGCGGACGAGCGCCGGCACCTCGCGGAGTCCGGCGCGCTGGGCGGCCCGCCAGCGCCGCTCCCCCGCCAGGATCCGGTATCGCCCCCCTTCGCGGCGAACCAGGATGGGCTCCACCACGCCGTGTTGCCGGATGGAGGCGGCCAGCTCCTCCAGCTTCGCCTCGTCGAACCGCTTGCGAGGTTGCTCCGGATTGCGCTCCACGGCCTCGACCGGAAGGGACAGGAGGCTCTTGCCCGCGAGGGCGGCGGCCGCACCCGGTGCCGAGGGCGGCGGCGCCGCGTTCGAGAGGAGCGCAGCCATGCCGCGCCCGAGCGCCGGGCGGCGCTTGTCGGTCATCGTCACGCGACGCCTCCTTCCATCCGCTCCGCCACCTCGCGGGCCAGGTCCAGGTAGCTCTGGCAGCCCTTCGAGGCCACGTCGTAGAGCAGGATGGGCTTGCCGTGGCTCGGCGCCTCGGAGAGCCTGACGTTGCGCGGGATGACGGTCTTGAAGACCTGGTCGGCAAAGGTCTTCCGGATCTCGTCCGCCACCTGGTTGGCCAGGTTGTTCACCGAGTACATGGTGAGGACGATCCCGTCGACCTTGAGGTCGGGGTTGGCCGAGGCCTTCACGAGCTCGATCGTCTTCAGGACGTCGGCGAGCCCCTCCAGCGCGTAGTACTCGCACTGGAGCGGGATCATGACGCCGCGGGCCGCCACCAGGCCGTTGAGGGTGAGCAGGCCGAGCGAGGGCGGGCAGTCGATGATGATGAACTCGTACTCGTCGGCCAGCTGGTCGACGGCGTCCTTGAGCCGGCGGACCCTGTCTTCGTGGTCGGCGAGCTCGAGCTCGGCGCCGACGAGGTGCTTGGAGGCCGGCACCAGGTCGAGGAACTTGAGCTCGGTCTTGCGGACCGCGTCGCGGAGCGGAAGGCGGTCGAGCAGGACCTCATAGATGGAGTTCGCAGACTCATCTCGGCGGATGCCGAGGGCCGAGCCAGCGTTCCCCTGCGGGTCCACGTCGATGAGGAGGGTCCGGCGCTCGGCGGCGGCGAGCGAGGCGGCGAGGTTGACGGCGGTGGTGGTCTTGCCGACTCCGCCCTTCTGGTTTGCGATGGTGAGGATCCGGCTCATCTTGGCGAACTCATGGAGCGGGGGAAGCCCTCCGGGGGCGGTCTGGTCCAAGTCGAGACTCCTGGTGGTCCTGGGGTCGAGGTGGGCGGACTGTGCCTGAACGGTCTGACATGTTCCACGTGGAACACCAGGTTCCGCCGGGGGTTCGATGTTCCACGTGGAACAGTCGCCCTTTGCCCCTACCTGCCATGTGTCGTCATTCCACCGCGATACTTCAGGACCCGCAGGGGACTGGCGCTCACCGACTGGCGGAGGCCGCAGGCCGCTCCCACCGGACGACCGCGCGCGAGGCGTGGGAGAACGGAAGCTCGAACTGGTCCACGCCGAGGAGCCTGAGCCCCCGCGCCGTCCCCAGCGCTTCCAGGTGCTCGCGCTCCAGCCCCTTCCCGAGCATCGCCAGCAGCACCCCGCCCGCCGCGACGTACGGGGCCCCGAGCGTCACCCAGCGCTCCGGGTCGGCGAGCGCCCGGCTCACCACCGCCTCACAGACCGGCAGCCCGTCCCGCCCAGGCTCGCCCAGGGCGCGCACCGCGACGCCGCGCACGTTCAGCCCGAGCTCGGCGGCGGTGGCCTTCACGAACGCCACCTTCTTGCCGACCGAGTCGCAGCAGGTCACCTGGAGCTCCGGGCGCGCGCAGGCGACCGCCATCCCGGGCAACCCCGCGCCGCTCCCCACGTCGAGCAGCGTCCCCCGGCCGACCAGCGCCGGCAGCAGGATCAGGCTGTCGAGGAAGTGCTTCTCCGCCATCTCACGAGGCTCGGTGATGGCGGTGAGGTTCACCTTGCGATTCCACCGGAGGAGCCGCTCCGCGAACATCACGAGCCGGGCCACCGCGGCGTCGCCCACCGGCAGGCCGAGCGCCTCGATCCCGGCGCGCAGCACCTCCTCGAAGACCCGGTCCACGGCGCACCCTCCTTCCCTCGCGGCCGCGGCCTGCGGCCGCCGGACCCGCCGGCTCAGCCCTTCTTGCGCCCGATGGCCTCGTCGACCGCCTCGAGGTTGTTGGCCAGGAACTGGACCACCTCGGCGTCCTCCAGGGCGAGGTCTCGCAGCACGCCCTGGTAGACGAAGCGGAAGCCCTCGGCGTGCTCCGTCCCCTGCAGCTCGAAGGAGCGACGCAGCACCGCGGCCGAGAAGAGCTTCTCCTGGCTCGTCTTCTGCCGCGCCGCCATCAGTCCCGCGTCGGGCCCTGCTTGGAGGGGTCGGGCAGGACGACGAGCTGGCGGAAGATCCCCTCGCCGTCGCTCCGCGTCGAGACCCCCGCCACCGGCACCAGGGCCAGGTGGATCTGCCGCCGCTCGCGGGCGCTGATGGGCGCGATGGCCACCGCCCGGCCGGTCCGCTTCACGGTCTCCGCCAGCCGCTCCGCCATCGCCTGCACCGCCGGCTCACCCTGCCCCGCGAAGCCGCCCACCTCCAGGTTCACCCACTTGCGCCCCTCGGTGCGCGGGTTGGCCACCCGGTTCACCAGGGTCTGCACCGCCTCGACGAGCGCCGAGGTGAGCTCCACCTCGTTGCCCTCCCGCGCCGTGAGCGCCACCGCGATGGCCTCGGGCGACTCCCGCACCTCCACCGTCACCGAGGCCCCCAGCTTCTCGAGGAGCGTCGTGCAGAAGGCCAGCGCCAGCGCCACCTTCTCGGGCGCCTCGCGCGGCGGCGGCTCTTGGACCTCGTCGATCATGCGGCCCTCCAGGGGCGGTGCAGAGTCTCAGGCCCCGGCGGGCCGATCCTTCGCGATGAGCTTGTTCACCCACTGCTGCTGCAGGATGGAGAGCAGGTTGTTCACGAAGATGTAGAGCGTCAGGCCCGAGGGCACCAGCAGCATCATGAACGTGAAGAACCCCGGGAAGAAGTAGAGCATCATCTTGGCCTGCGTGTTGTCGGCCGGCTGCGGCGAGAGCTTCTGCATGATGAAGCTGGTCACGCCCATGGCCACCGGCAGGATGAAGTACGGGTCCTTCACCGTCAGGTCGGTCATCCACAGGAACGGCTCGCGGTAGAGCTCCACCGAGGTCTGCAGCGCCGCGTAGAGGGCGAACCAGACCGGCATCTGCAGCAGCATGGGCAGGCAGCCGCCGGTCATGGAGACCTTGTGCTCCTGGAAGAGCGCCATCTGCGCCCGGGCGAACCCCTCGCGGTCGTCGCCGTACTTCTCCTTGAGCTTGGCGATCTCCGGCTGGAGCTTGCGCATGCCCGCCATCGACTTCATCGACTTGAGCGTCAGCGGGTAGAGCAGCGCCTTCACTGTGAGTGTAAGGAGGATGATGGCCACGCCCCAGCTGTGGACGTAGCCCTGGAACCAGCGCATCACCCGCAGCAGGATCTGCGCGAAGAAGGCGAAGAAGTTGGCCACCGCCCCGTAGTCGATGGCGGTCTCGAAGCCGCGCCCGTACCCCTTGAGGAGCTCGAGCTGCTTGGGGCCGGCGAAGACCGTGAACGAGAGGCTGCTCCCGGCCGGCGTCACCGGCAGCTGCAGCGCCACCGCCCCGCTCCCCTTCGCCTCCCCCTTCAGGAAGCGGCAGGCGTAGGCCGCCTGCGGCTGCGGGAAGACCGCCGCCGTGAAGTAGTGCTGGTCGACGCCGGCCCAGCCGACCGCGCCCGACAGCTCCTTCCCCTTGTCGTCGCCGTCCACGTTGAACCGCTCGGTCTTGTCGCCGGCGCGGCAGACCGGCCGCACGAACTCCAGCGCCGGCCCGGAGAACAGCCCGCCCTTGGAGGTCGCGGGCGGCATGAAGCCGGTGTAGAGCAACGACACGGTGCCGCTCGCCGGCGCGCCGCTCACGTCCACCGTCAGCGAGAGCTCGTATGGCTTGCCGGTGAGCTGGTACGTCTTGCGGACCGTGGCCGCGCCGACGCGCCCCTCGAAGACCACCCGCTGGGCGTCCCGCGAGACCACCCGCATGGAGGCGCGCGCGGAGGGATCGAGCAGCGGATCGCCGACGCCCCCGAGCTCCGGCGAGGCCGCCAGCGAGAGCGGCAGCGGCTCGCCGGGCGCCACCCGGATGAGGTCGATGGGGACGGTCTTGCCGTCCTGCTCGTGCTGGAACTTCGGGTTCTTGAGCTCGAGGTGGGCCAGCGCCCCGCCGTGCGAGGAGAGGACCACCGAGAAGCCGTCCCCGGACAGCGTGATCAGCTCCTCCGGCGCCTCCGGCACCGGGGCCGCGGGCGGCGCGGCGCTGGCCGCAGGGCTCGGCGCGCC
>JAJYAW010000221.1 GCA_021779335.1 Myxococcales bacterium
GACCCCATGCGCATGTCGAGCGGGCCGCCCGCGCGGAAGGAGAAGCCGCGCGACGGGTCGTCGAGCTGGGGCGAGGAGACGCCCAGGTCGACCAGCGCGCCGTCCACGCCGTCGAGCTTGAGGGCGCTGAGCACGTTCCTGGCGTCGCGGAAGTCGCCTCGCACCGCGCGGAAGGCCTCGCCGTAGCGGGCCAGGCGGGCGCTGGCGGCGGCGAGCGCGCGCGGATCCTTGTCCATGCCGATCACCCGCGCCCCCGCGGCGAGGAAGAGCTCGGCGTGGCCGCCGCCGCCCAGCGTGCCGTCCAGGAAGAGGAGGCCCGGTCCGGGGCGGAGCAGCTCGACGACCTGGGTGGCCAGCACCGGCTCATGGAGGAACCCCTCGCTCACGCGGCCCGGATGGCTTCTTCGACGTCGGCGAACATCTCGACGTGGCCGCCGGCGCCGCCGGCGCAGACCAGGTCGCGCACGTAGCGGGTGGCCCCGGCCGCGCGCAGCCCGGGGATGGCCTTGAGGAGCGCCGCCCCGGCGTAGTGGAGGTGGGTCACCCGCTTGAGGTCGACGACCACCATGCGCCCGAGCTCGCGCATCTGCGCCGCCACCCTCGCGATGGAGGCCAGCTCCTCGCGCGACAGCTCGCCGATGCCGCGGATGACCGTCACCGTGTCCTCGTGCCTCGTCTCGTACATGCGCCCGTCCTCCCCGCCCTGCGCCCTGGTTCCAGCCCGCCCGTCTCGCCGCCTCGCCCGCCGTACCGTCTCGCCGTCCGCCCGCCCGTCTCGCCGCTCAGCCCGGCTCCGCCAGCGGATCCCAGCGCTGCTCGGCCGGGATCTCCTGCTCCACCTCCGCCTCGAAGGTGGCCTTGTCGAAGAGCAGGAGGTGGGAGCCCATGCCGGCCCAGACCACGTCCTTCACCAGCCCGGCGTAGGTGCGCAGGTCGGGCGGCACCAGCACCCGCCCGCTGCCGTCGAACTCCACGGCGTGCGCGGTGGCGGCCAGCTTGAGGACGTTGCGGTTGGCCGCGCCGTCGAAGGGCGACACGCTGCTCACCTTGGCGAGGACCCGGGCCCAGAGGGCCGGCGGCAGGCACAGGATCGAGCGCGAGTTCTGGTTGCGCACCAGGGTGAGCCGCGGCTCGCCGTCGGCGGCCAGCGCCTCGCGCAGCTTGGCCGGCAGGGCGGTGCGCCCCTTGGCGTCGATCGTGTGGGTGAAGGCTCCGAAGAACACGCGTCCCGCGATCCTGCTCTGGCGATCCACTTCCTGCCACTTTTTGCCACGAGCAGGCCGGATCTAGGTGGATCCGACGGGGGATGTCAACGGGCCCCCCACCACGACCGATCCGAGTCCTGTGAATTCGTTCAGGATCCGTCTACGGGTTGGGTGTGGGAGGGCGCCCACACGCAAGGGCGAGCGCCAGCCGAGCCGTCGGCTCAGCGCACGCGGCCGGACGTGGCCGAGCGTTCGAGTGGCAGGTGGCGGGCGGTCCTGCCCGGCAGGCCTACGGCGCGGGCGGATCGTCCGGGTAGAGCAGGTCGAGGTCGTGGTCGGCGAGCCGCTCGTCCTCCCGCGACGCCGCCTCCCAGGCGCGCATGCCCGGCAGGGCGAGCAGGGCGTCGAGGTACTCGCCCGCCGCGCCCGCCGGCGCGACGCCGTAGGTGCGGAAGCGGAAGGCCACCGGCGCGAAGAAGGCGTCGGCGATGGTGAACGTCCCGAAGAGGAGCGGCCCGCCCCGGCCGAAGTGGGCCCTCGTCTCCGTCCAGAGCCGCTCGATGCGCGCCACGTCGGCCAGCACCGCCGGGCCGCGGCGCCGCTGCGGCCGGCGCGCCCGCACGTCCATCGAGAGCTCGGCGCGGAGCGCGCCGAAGCCGGCGTGCATCTCGGCGCAGGCGGAGCGCGCCCAGGCGCGCGCGGCGACGCCGGCCGGCCAGAGCCCGGGGTGGCGCTCGGCCAGGTACTCGCAGATGGCCAGCGAGTCCCACACCAGCAAGCCGTCGTGGTCCAGGCAGGGCACGCGCCCGGCCGGCAGCCGGGCGAACCGGCCGGCCTTGCCGGCGTCGCTCCGGAGCGAGACGAGCTGCTCCTCGAAGGGGAGGCCGGCCTCGGTGAGGACCAGCCAGGGGCGGAGGGACCAGGAGGAGTAGTTCTTGTTGCCGATCAGGAGCGTGTAGGCCATGTCACGCCATCATGGCGCAGCGGCGGTGCCGCCGCCCGATCCCGTCGGGGCCGCGCCGGCGTATGCTGCGGGGCCGGGGTGGCGATCGGGAGGGTCGAGGATGGATCTCGCGCAGTGGCTGACGGCGTTCAAGGCGCTCCACGAGAAGGCCCGGCGCGGCGCGCTGGAGGCCGCCGACGAGCGCGACTACCAGGCGGGCCGGGAGGAGCTGGCGCGAGCCCTGGTGGCGGCCCAGCGGCTCACCACGCAGCCGGGCCAGTCGCCCCGCCAGGCGCTCCGGGTGGCGCGCGCCCTCCAGGTGGACCTGGAGAGCCCGGTGCGCAAGGACCGGCTCACCACCTTCGACCTCTCGCTGGGCGGCTTCTCGGCGCTGGTGGCCCGGGCGCCCATGTCCGACGAGGAGCTCACCGCCACGCTGCGGCTCTCCGGCGCCGAGCCGGTGGTGGCCGGGGTCAAGGTGGCGGGGATGAAGGCGCAGCCCGGCAACGTGCGCGTCTCCTTCACCTTCTCCAGGCTGGAGGCGGCGGCCGCCGAGCGGCTCGAGTTCGCCATCTTCGACGCGGTGCTGGCCGGCCTGGGCGGGTAGCCGCGCCGCCGGCGGGCCCGGCCGCGGGCCCGGCGCCCGGGGCGCTCAATCCGCCGTGGCGTGGGCCTCGTCGGCCTGGTGGCGCGCCTGCTCCTCCATGACCAGCGCGGTGAGCTCGCGCTTGAGCGCGTTGAACTCCGGGCTGGCCGGGTCGCGCGGGCGCGGCAGCGTCACCGGCACCAGCCGCTTCACCGTGCCGGGCCGGTAGGTCATCACCACCACCCGGTCGGCCAGGTAGATCGACTCCTCGATGCCGTGGGTCACGAAGAGGACGGTCTTCCGGTCCTCGGCCCAGATGCGCAGGAGCTCGTCCTGCAGCGAGCGGCGCGTCAGCGCGTCGAGCGCGCCGAAGGGCTCGTCCATGAGCAGGAGCGGCGGGTCGATGGCCAGCACCCGCGCGATGGCGACCCGCTGGCGCATGCCGCCCGAGAGGTCCTTGGGGAAGCGGTCGCGGAAGTCGGAGAGCCCCAGCTTCTCGAGGAGCCGGTCCACCACGGCGCGGACGCGAGGTGCGGGCTCGCCCTTCAGCTCCAGGCCGAAGGCCACGTTCCGCTCCACCGTCATCCAGGGGAAGAGGGCGTACTCCTGGAAGACCATGGCCCGCTCCGGCCCGGGCCCGGCCACCGGCCGCCCCAGGGCGGAGAGCTCGCCGGAGGTGGGCGGCGAGAAGCCGGCCACCGCGTTGAGGAGCGTGGACTTGCCGCAGCCGGACGGGCCGAGCAGGCAGACGAACTCGCCGGCCGCCACCTCGAGGTCGATGCCGTCCAGCGCCGTGACCTCGCGGCCGCCAGCGCTGAAGACCTTGCGCAGGCCGCGGCAGCGGATGGCGGGCTCCGCCGCGGCCTGGCCGGCGGCGCTCGCGCCGGCCCCGCTCACCCCTCCACCCCGCGGTGCCAGCGCAGCAGCCACCCGTTGAGCCGGCTCATGCCGAGGTCGATGCCCAGGCCGCACAGGCCGATGGTGGCCATGCCGGCGATGACCTTGTCGGACCAGAAGTACTCGCGCGCCTCCAGGATGCGGTAGCCCAGCCCGGAGTTCACCGCGATCATCTCGGCCACGATGACCACGATGAAGGCCACGCCGATGCCGACGCGCACGCCGGTGAGGATGTACGGCATGGCGGCCGGGATCATGACGCGCCAGAAGAGGGTCCACTCGCCGGCGCCCAGGTTGCGCGCCGCCCGCAGGTAGATGCCGTCCACCGAGCGGACGCCGGCGATGGTGTTCATCAGGACCGGGAAGAAGGCGCCCAGCGCGATGAGGAAGAAGGCCGGCGGGTTGCCCAGGCCGAACCAGAGGATGGCCAGCGGGATGTAGGCGATGGGCGGGATGGGGCGGAGGAGCTGGAGCACCGGGTTGAGGAGCTGGTAGGCCAGCGGGCGCGCCCCCATGAGGAGGCCGAGCGGCAGCGCCAGCCCCGCCCCCACGCCGAATCCGACCACGATTCGCAGGAGCGAGGCGAAGGCGTCGTGCGGCAGCTCGCCGGAGAGGAGCCAGGCGAGCCGGCCGCCGGCGGCCGGGTCGAACGGGTCGGCCGGCGCCAGGTAGGCCCACCAGCGCAGCGCCACCGCGGAGGGCGCCGGCAGGATGAGCGGCGTGACCCAGCCGAGGCGGGAGACCGCCTCCCAGGCGAGCAGGAGCGCGGCCGGGACGGCCACCGACCGCGCCAGCGAGGAGAGCCGCCCGCGGGCGGACACTACTTCACGCCCGCCTTGGCCTTGGCCTTCTCGAGGAGATCGAGCTTGACCCAGTCGGAGGCCCGGGGCGGGTGGGTCATCTTGCCGACGCCGTACTTCACCATGAGATCGGTGGTGACCTGGATGTGCTCCGCCGTGACGTCGTAGCTGAAGGGCGAGTTCGAGAGGGCGTCGCGGTAGTCGGCGGGCGTGATCTGCCCCTTGAACATCTGCTCCACCACGTACTTCTCGGCCGCGGCGGGGTCCTGGATGAAGGTCCTGGTGGCGTCGACGAAGCAGTCCAGCACCTTCTGCGCCACCGCCGGCCGCTCCCGGTAGAGCTGCTCGGTCATGACCAGGACGCGCACCGGCTCCTGGAGCGGCGTGTCGTAGGGCTTGAACATCTCCACGCCGAACCCCTTGTTGATGGCCTGCGAGGACTGCGGCTCCGACTGGCACATGGCGTCGATCTGCTTCTGCAGCAGCGCCTGGTTCAGGTCGGCGAAGGGCAGGTAGACGATCTGCACGTCCTTGCCCCCCTTGTCGCTCCAGGTGAGGCCGGCCTTGGCGAGCTCGGCGAGCAGGAGCAGCTCCTGGGCGCCGCCGCGGGCCACGCCCACCTTGCGCCCCTTGAGCTGGGCCACCGTCTTCAGGGCCAGGTCGGCGCGCGAGACGAGCCGGGCGCCGCCCTTGGCGAAGCCGGCCACCACGTAGACCTTCCCCCCGGCGGCCCGGTTGGCGATGGCGGCGTCGGCGGCCGAGGCGGCGATGTCCACCTCGCCCTTGACGATGGCGGGGAAGATGTCGATGCCCTTGGGGAAGACCGTCTCCTGCACGTCGAGGCCGAACTTCTTGCAGTGCTCCTTCATGGAGGAGATCGCGCCGTAGTGGGCGAACTTGAGGTTGCCGAGCCGCACCACGTCCTGGGCGCGGGCCGGGCCGGCCAGGGCGAGCAGGGCGAGCGCGGCGAGAGGGAGGGCGGGGGCGAGGCGGCGGGCCATGGCGAACCTCCTGCGGGGTGGGCCGCGATATTGCCACGGCGGGTCGGGCGAGACGAGAGCCCCCCCCGCCCGCGGGGGCGGACGGGGGGGGGCGGGTGCGGCGC